>JAFQOB010000126.1 GCA_017395725.1 Clostridia bacterium | reverse complement strand
TTACCTGTGTATTCCTTGTCGCCTGCCTTAACAACAAAGCCTTCGGCAGTCTTTTCTTTAATTTCTGCAAGTTCTTTAACAACTTCAACGCCTGCTCTCTTCATAGTACCTTCGATACCGGAAACGAGAGTTTTTACAACCTTGCCTTTTCTTTCAACAACTTTTGCATGGTCGATAGAAGCGCCGTCAAACTTAACGCCGTAAGCATCGCTGTGCTTTGCGTAATCGTAAATCTTTGCAGAGTAGAGGAGTGTTTTTGTGGGGATACAACCCTCGTTAAGACAAACACCGCCCATAGCGCGTTTTTCAATAACGAGTGTCTTAAGGCCGCCGTGTGCGGCTTTTTCAGCTGCGTTATATCCTGCAGGACCGCCGCCGATTACAATAAGATCGTACATTATAATACTTCCTTTCTTATATAGGATAACTTATTTAGCCATAAGAAGGTTAAAGTTTTCGAGGTTTGCGCAAAGTTCCTTAAGGAATCTTGCTGCGGGAGCGCCGTCGAGTGCTCTGTGGTCAAATGTGAGAGAAAGACCCATAGCATCGTAGAATACGTCCTGACCGTTTACCTGTTTTACGCGGCGGGTAATGTTACATACTCCGAGAATGCAGGTCTGGGGAGGATTGATAACGGGAGTGAAACTTTCAACGCCCATAGCACCGAGGTTGGTAACTGTAAATGTACCGCCGGAAAGGAGGTCGGGGCTGATAGAACCGCCCTGAGCAGCCTTAATAACTGTCTTAGCGTTTGCAGAAAGCTCGTTGAGGCTCATCTTGTCAGCGTTGAATACTGTAGGAACGAGAAGGCCTCTTTCTGTATCAACAGCGATACCGAGGTTAACGTTGTTAAAGAATCTCATCTTATCGCCGAGGAAGTGAGCGTTGCAGTCCTTGTGGTTCTTCAATGTCTTTGCAACTGCAAAGAGTACCATATCGTTGAACGTAATATTGTTGAGACCCATACCTTCTGCATTCTTCTTAAGAAGCGCACGGTATTCCATAATCTGTGTTGCATCGAAGGAAGCATTGAGTGTAAGCTGTGCCATAGAAGAAAGTGATTCGTGCATTGACTTTGCAATAACCTTTCTTACGTTGGAAAGCTTTACGTCTTCGTATTCTGCAACAGGAGCAGCAGCGGTAGCTGTTGCAACAGGAGCTTCTGCAGCTTCAGCGGCAGGAGCAACACCTGTCTTCATAAATGTTTCGTACTGTTCGGGTGTAAGTCTCTGACCGTTGTCGAGAAGTCTGTTTACGTCTCTTTCAATAATTCTGCCGTTGGGGCCTGTAGGAGTAGCCTGAGAAAGATCTGCATAAGTCTTGTTTGCAAGGTTCTTAGCTCTGGGGCTGATTTTCATCATACCGTCTTTATCAGCGCTTTCGGTTGCAACAACAACTTCCTCTTTCTTAACTTCTTCCTTCTTCTCTTCTGCGGGAGCAGCAGCTTCAGCAGGTGCAGCTTCAGCAGTAGCCTTAGGCATAAGAGCGCTTATATCTTCGCCTTCGTTACCTATAATACATACAGGTTCAAGGCAGGGTACATCATCGCCTTCTTCTGCGAATACTTCGAGAAGAGTACCTGCAACTGTTGCGGGTTCATCAAATGATGACTTGTCTGTTTCGTAAGAGAAGAGTACGTCGCCTTCAGCAACAGCATCTCCCTTTTTCTTTTTCCATTCGGTAATGACGCAGCTTTCGACAGATTGTCCCTGGCGCGGCATTATAACTAATGTTGCCATAAGTTTTACCTCCAAAATAATATATATATTGATTAATTTTATGCTCGGATAATTTGTACGCCGCTTCTTTCGGCGAGCTCCTCAATATCTCTGGGAAGAACGCCGTTTGTAATAATAGCGGAAACGTTTTCAAGTGCGCAGAACGTGTAAGGTAAGCTCTTATCAAGCTTTGACGTATCAAGGAGAACAATAATCTTTCTCGCCTTTTCAACTATCATCTTTTTAAGCTCACATTCGCTGTAGTTACCGCAGGTAAGTCCCGTTTGTGCATCTGCACCCGACGGTACTATAAACGCAATGTCAATATTGATATCGTCAAGGAAGCGCAAAGCCTGTGTTCCCGATACGGATATGTTATCTCTGTTAAGCATACCGCCTACGAGGTTTACCAAGGTCTGTTTCTTGTTAAGCAATTCGATAGCAATATTAGGACCGGTAGTTGTAATAGTAAGTCTTTCTTCGGGGAGAAGAGATGCCATTCTAAGCATAGTAGTACCGGAGTCGAGAAATATGGAACGTCCTGTTTCAAGAAGCTCAATAGCCTTTTTTGCAAGGGCTTCTTTGGCGGGAATGTTCTTTTGCATACGGCTGGGGAATTCCTCTTCCATCGATGTTGTAATAAACTTCATGGAACGAGCGCCGCCTCTTACCTTTATGGCTTCGCCCTGCTGTTCGAAAAAGTCAATATCACGGCGGATAGTCATACTTGAAACGTCGGGGAAAAGCTCAATAAGTTCTTTTAAAGATACAAAAGGCTTTGAATAAAGCAAATCTTTAATGATTTTTCTTCTTTCAGAATGCATAATATGTATTCTCCCTTTTAATTTTTTGTAATATATGAGAAAAAATCACACATAATATGTTACTTTTAACATTTGTCCATTTTAATTATATTAGAAATCTTTCAGAATGTCAACAGTATAGAGAAGAAAAAAATCATTATTACAACTATTTTATTGCATATTTGTACCTTTTTCAAAATAAATGTTAAAAACTCACATATTTTTAACACTTAAATGCTGTAGTAGGGGAGCTGTGAATCAAATTTCTCTTTTTTATTTGCATACCAGCTTACCATATGCTTTATAGTCTCACTTGCCTTAGACATTGCTGCAACGTCGGAATTGAAAGCCTGGTGGGGCTGAACGTATATGTTAGCTGTTCTGTTAATTGAAGCTTCAAGCATTTCAAGGGCAGCCTTGTGATTATCGGTAGAGACTTGTGCCTTTTTGTTGAGTATGGCGGAAAAACCGTTTTCGTTTGAGAAAACGTCAACGCCGATGCCCGATATTTTGCCGGATTTGTAAAGCTTAAGCAAGGTGGCTTCGGGAGCTATTTCGCCTCTTGTAACATTTATAAATACAAGCCCGTCTTTTGCCTTTGAAAGATATTCTTCCGAGAAATAATTTACGTTATAATATTTGCTGTTTTCAAGTCTCGTAAGGTTCATAGCGTTAATAATTATATCTGAATTTGCAATAGCCTGTTCTTTTGTAACAAAATTAACCTTGCCCTTGTAGAGCTTTGAAAGTTCATCTTGTCTAATATCAACCGCCTGAGCGTTAAGACCGTTTGCTTCAAGCAGCTCGTATATTCTCTTACCGATTTTACCAACGCCGAATACTGTTGCCGTTCTGTTTTCATTTAATTCCATAAAGGAAACAGTTTTGTTTCTTTCAAATGTGGTAGTATTTGTTGTATAGTGGTTAAGATATCCTGCAGCCGCATACATAAATTTTATAGCTGTCTGAGCTACGGCGTTTACACAATATTCTCTAAGTGATGTAACGTTAGCTTTGTCCATAAGGTGTTCAAAATGGTCGTAACCGGCACTTCTTGTAATAACGCTTTTCTTACCGGAATTAAGCCAAGCCTCAGGAAGCTTTGAGTGTGTTTTTGTTGTAACTATTTCGGGAAGAACCGTATCGGGATTCTGTTCCATATATTCCTGAAGATTCAGAGGGGTAATAACGTAGTTGTAGTTTTTGGGTAAAAGACCTGCAGCCTGTGCCTTTTCTGTCTCCTCGCGCAAATGGTCAGCTTCCTTGCCGAGCGCTTCAAAGTGAAGAATATCGTAGTTCATTTTATATCTCCGTTTCTTTGTACTTTTTTAAAAAAATCCATTCAAAATCATTATAACATATAATATGTAGAAATTCAAAGAGTTTTTTGATAAAAATACATAAGTTCCTATGAAAAATATTTATGAAAACACAAAAAAGCAGTTGCTTTTTCAAGCAACTGCGTATATGTTTTAAAAATTACTTATCTTCTTCCGTTTTTACGGTACTTGTATCTGTATCTCTTGCTTCTTGTGCGGTTGTAAATTGCTATGGCAAAGTAAAGAACAACAGCCGCAACAACGCATACTATAACAATCTTAAATTTCGGTGAGCTTGTAAAATCTTTGATTCTTGCAAGTATGTATAACAAACTGTTTCTTTCAACGCTGTTTTTGGTTACAAGGTCAACCTCTGATATTACCTTTCCGTCATAAGAAAGGGTAATTCTACCTGCAATATATCCCTCGGGAATAGGGGCATTAAGCGAGTTTTTATAAAGCTCTACATCACGTACAATGTCTTTTTTAATATCCACAGAGGAAGGCAAAAAATATTCTATGGTTTTTGCGGGAGACAATACGACGTAATCCACTTGACCGGATAAATTAACGTCAATTTCACATACCATTTCACCCGAATCAAGAATTTTCTTGTATTCAAAGTTTTCGAAAGCCCAATCTATCAGCTCGTTTGCGGCAATGTAGCTATATACGTTCTCGTCGTCGTAGCTGCCGCCCATAAGAACGAAAATATTGGTCATACCTTCTTTTTTCACTGCGGTAACAACAACGTGACCGCCCTCGACGGTTGAACCGGCGTTCATACCTTCAACTTCTTTATTTTTGTATTTTGTTTCTATGTTAGTTGCGATAAGATAGTTGCTGTTATAAATATATCTTGTTTTCGACATATTGGTTTCAGGGAAAACGTATCTTGCGGAAGAGCATATTTCCATATAATCCGTTACGTGATATGCGTACTTTGCAAGAATTGCAGTATCTTCTGCAGTCGTATACATTTCCGAGTCGGGATAACCGGAAGGGTTGGTATACTTGGTGTTTTTCATACCGAGCTCGATTGCCTTCTGGTTCATATTATCAATAAACAGCTCGTGGCTGCCCGACATTTCGTATGCAAGAACGTAAGCCGCATCATTTGCACCGCCTACTATTACCGCATAAATAAGGTTTTCGATTGATACCACTTCACCGGCTTTTAGCTTAATATTTTTGCCCTTATAGTTACCCAAAGCTTCTTGGGTAACTGTAATGAGGTCGGAGAGGTTGTCCCTATATAATTCAACAGCCATAACGCCTGTCATAATTTTTGCAGTTGAGGCGGGATATATTCTGTCTGTTTCATTTTTCGCGTAAAGAGTTTTATCGTTTTCTATGTTGTAAACAAAAACGTTCTGAACTCCCGAGAGGTCGGGCATATCTTCCTCGGCACTTACGCTGAAAGCGAAAAACGTTAATATTAAAATTGTAAAGCCTAAAAATAATAATATTCTTTTCTTCACTTTTTTAATTCCCCTGATTTTTTGAAAAATATTCTCTAACCGAAACAATATCTTTTTCGATTGCTGCTTTTAACTCGTTAACTCCGTCAAACCTTTGTTCATCACGGAGTTTTTTGAAAAAGCTAACCTTTACGTTTGTGCCGTAAAGACAGCCGTCATAATCAATAATATGCGTTTCGCAGTTGATATCTTGCGGGTTATCGTTGACTGTAGGTCTAAACCCAACGTTCGATACTCCCATATAATTTTTACCGTCAATTAAACAAGAACTGACGTATATTCCGTTTTTGAGTTTCACCTTGTCTGCGGGAAAGGTTTGGTTTATTGTAGGGATTCCTATCGTTCTGCCAAGGTGTTTGCCGTGAACGACCGGAAGATTTACTGAATAGGGTCTGCCTAACATACGGTTTGCCTTTTCTGTTTCGCCCGATTCTATCGCCTCTCTTATGGCAGTTGAGCTGATAACACCCTCTTCGGCACATACCGCATCTGCTATAATTACGCTTCTGCCGGTATTTTTAAATAGATTGCTCAGTAATTCGGGTGTTCCTTTTCTGTTGTTTCCGAATCTGAAATTGAAGCCGCAAACGGCTAAACGGCAGTCAAGCTTTTGTGTGAGGATTATATCAACAAATTCTTCGGGATTATAATTTCTCACAGAGGCAAAATCTTCGTATATTGCATAGTCAAGACCGTATTCTGCAAATATTTCATTTTTTTCTTCGGTTGAAGTAAGGTATGAATTTTTTTTACCCAAAAGAGCGTTCATAGGGTGCTCTTCAAAGGTCCATACTCCGACTTTTAACCCAAGTTTTCTTCCCTCGGACAGAGCGCGTTTTATAAGCTCAAGATGCCCAAGGTGGATTCCGTCGAAGTTTCCCAGTATCAAGCAAAGGGGAGACGAACATTTTTCGATTTGTATTCTGTTTTTTAAATCCGATATTTTCAAAATATATCCCCTTATACTTCATAAAACCAATAACTCTGTCCCAAAACAACCGAATGAGTCGCAAAGGAACAGAGCGTAAAAAATGCGTAACAAAAAAACTCAAATATTTTTTAAGAATAAAAAATTACTTGACTCCGAGAAAATTCTTCACAAGAATGTTTAAAAGCTCGTCGCGGTCTATTTTGCGAATAAGACTGCGGGCATTCTTGTGGTTGGTGATATATGTCGGGTCTTCCGAAAGAATATAACCAACTATCTGATTAATGGGATCGTAACCCTTTTCGATAAGTGCGGCATATACGGTTAAAAGAATCCTTCTTGTATCGTCGTCTTTTTCTCCGTTAAGTGAAAAGGTTAGTGTTTTATCTTTCTCATCGTACATCTTGTTTCAGCTCCTTGCGAGTTGCATTTTATTTATTTTACACCTAATCCCAAATAATATCAATAGTTTATTACTTATTTTTTCGATTTCTTTTATAAAATTAATAATTTATTTATAAAAATACGGCATACAGCAGGTAAAACCGTACGCCGTAGGAGCGTTTTATTTAGAAATAAGTTTCTATCTTTTTGTTACATTCATTGGGAGAGTATTTCCAGAAATCTATATGCTTTACGTTAGCTTTTGGAAAGGGTGCGGTTGTTGCAGCCTTTTTTTCGCCTTTGTAGCTGTCAATAAGGACAAGCTTTACTTTCATTCTCTCGGGGATAATGTTTTTTATGTAAACGGCGGCGGTCTGTCCGACGGTTATTCCGTCACGGTATTCGGCAAGTCCCGCAAGGTTTGGTGTAAGCTCGACGAATATTCCATAATCCTCAATAGAACGTACAATACCCGCAACAGTTTGACCGACGGAAAACAGATTAGCATTTTCTTCCCACGTTCCCAGCAGTTCTTTATGGGTTACGTATATTCTGCCCGATTCAAAATCGATGCTTTTTATTACGGTGTTTATGTACTGTCCTACGGCAAATCTGTCGGAGGGGTGGCTTATTCTTGATACCGATATGCAGTCGATAGACAAGAGTGAAACTATACCGCAGCCAATATCCACAAAAGCACCAAAATGTTCAAGGTGGGTTATTTTTGATGGAATAACGTCTCCGGGGGATAGGTGCGACAGATAGCACTCATAACATTCTCTTTGGGCTTCCCGTCTTGAAAGAATACATAGGGGCGTACCGTTTTCGTTGTATCTTATTTCTTTTACTTTGAAGCAAACGGCTTTGCCCACCCTCGTTATGACGGCGATATCTTTTGCACTGTTGCCGTTGATTTCCCAAATGACCTCTTCTCTTGGGATAATACCGCGAATACCGTTGCCGAGTTCAACGTAAATTGACATAGCGTTATTGCAAAGAATAGCCATTCCCTCAAGTATGACGCCCTCTTGTTTGGCTTTTTCAAGTCCCGCTAATGTTGAAATATATTCCTTGTTTTCCGCCTTTTCGAGCTTCATTCCCTCGGGATAATACATACGTTTTTCCATATAATGTTTTCCTGCCTTTCGTCCTCTTTTTTGATGCAAGTCTTATTTTGTACAATTGTATTTACGAAGACGGAAAAATAGAACTAAATAATGTGATTGTATTTTTGCGCGGTTTGCAAAAGAAAAAAAACACCATCTTCAAATAAAACACCACCCCCTATGTACTTATTACAACTCCGCACAGACCAAGGAAGATTTCAAAGGTGAAAATTACTTTGATAGTGTTTATGAAATAAACATTATCTTCAGATAAAACATCACCTCTATGCATTCATTACAACTTAGCACAAACCAAGGAAGATTCCAAAGGTGGAAAACCTTTGGTCGTTTTAGGGGTAGGGGTATATAGGG
>JAFQOB010000125.1 GCA_017395725.1 Clostridia bacterium | reverse complement strand
TTAAAAAACAGAAATACGGAATACCTCTTTTGAGATATCCCGTATTTATTATTATTTTTCGCCAACAAAAAGCAAATGATTTGTCATACCAAGCAGTTCGGGCTTTTCGCATATATAGAAATGGTAACGAAGATATTGCGCGTAGTTCTCATCGCTCATCTCGTTAATTTTTGCTGCCAAAAGCTCGCTTGCGCCGTCAGAAGCAACCTCGTGAAGGACTTTCACGCCACTTTTTGAAAGAAGGTTTCTTGCAGCATCAACCGTATGAAAGACAAAAGGAAAATCGTTAAGCTTGAATGTTTCCTTATTGTAATCGCCGTTACTGAAATAATTAACGTCATACCCAAATTCCGTGAGAAAAACAAAGTCATTGGATATAAAAGCAAAGAAAATTTTACCGCCACCCTTGCAAACACGCTTTGCTTCGCTGATACATTTTTGCTTATCCTCATCATTTTTTAAATGATATAGCGGTCCGAACAAAAGCACTATATCAAACGAATTATCCTCATACCGAGAGAGATCAAGTGCATTTCCTTGAACGAGATCAATCTTATCGTCGGGCATGAGCTTCTTTTTAAAAGCGGCAATATTGGGATCGGCAAGCTCAAGAGCTGAAACCTCATAACCCTTACGAGCGAAGTAAAAACTGTACTCCCCTGCACCTGCCCCGATATCAAGTATCCTATCGCCGTCTTTCAAGTATTTTTCTATATAGCGAACGGTGGTCAAAAACTCAACGCGAGCGGCTTTTGAATGATTAAGTCGCTTATCCTCGTTAAATATATCATAAGTTCTGTTTACACGTTCAGTTTCGTTTTCGATTTTTGCAAGCTGTTCAAAATCCATTTTTTATTATCCTCATTGGAGTGTTGTTTTTATTTAAGAGAATTGAAAATCGAATTGGTTTCCTCTCTTAACGGCATTGATGCCGAAGCGCCTATTCTTGTTACGGAAATTCCTGCGGCGCAGTTAGCAAACAAGATAGAATCTCTTACTGACTTACCCTCTGCCAACGCAGTACAGAACGCTCCGCAGAAGCAATCTCCCGCGCCCGTTGTATCCACAGGCTTCATGCCGGTCGACGGAACAATAAAAGAGTCATTAACATTGCAAAAACAAGCGCCTTTTTTACCGAGAGTCATTATAACGTTTTTTACACCTTTACCTAGAAGGATTTGGGCGGCTTTATATACGGAAGCACCATCTGAGACCTTCACTCCGGTAAAATACTCGGTCTCTGTTTCGTTTGGAATGAAATAATCTATCAAAGGAAACCAACTATCTGGAATTTCAGTATACGGAGCAGGATTTAATACAGTCGTTTTCCCCTGCTCTGAAGCGATTCTCAGCGCCTCACCGACACTTTCAATAGAGGTCTCAAGTTGAGTAAGTAAAACGTCACACTCACAAATTTTGGAAGAGGCCTTGCTCACATCTGAAGCAGAAAGATAATTGTTTGCGCCGGGAATAACAATTATCTTATTTTCACCACTTTCTTCTGAAACCTCAATTACGGCAGAGCCTGTAGGGGCATCAGACGTTTCAACCACAAAAGAACAGTTGATTCCAACCTCGTTGTAAGTCTTTCGGGCAATATCGGAAAGTATATCCGTACCGATTTTAGCAACCATAACAACTTCTGCCCCGCTTTTTGCCGCAGAAACTGCCTGATTAGTTCCTTTACCACCCGCGCCGAAAGAAAGACTTTTTCCCTTTATGGTTTCACCGTCAACGGGGAATTTAGGGGTAACCGCAGTAATATCTGCATTAAAACTGCCGACAACTACAATTTTAGCCTTATTCATAGATTAATCTATTTTAGCAAAAGCTTGCTCAAGATCCGCAATTATATCTTCAACGTTTTCAAGACCTACGGAAAGACGAATCATACCTCCGTCAATACCTGCGGCAACGAGCTGTTCGTCAGTAAGCTGTCTGTGTGTAGCTGATGCAGGATGAAGAACACAGGTTCTGATATCAGCAACGTGAACAACGTTAGACGCAAGGTTAAGACTGTCCATAAATTTAACAGCATTTTTTCTTCCTCCTTTAATTGAGAAGGAAATTACGCCGCTTGTACCCAAAGGAAGATATTTTTTACCAAGCGCATAATGCTTGTTGGATTCAAGACCAGGATAGTTAACAGAGGCAACTTCAGATTTTGTTTCAAGGTACTTAGCAACGGTAAGACCCTGTTCGCAATACTGCTTCATTCTGATTGCAAGAGTTTCAAGACCAAGATTGAGAAGGAATGCAGAATTTGCGGCAGGATAACAGCCAAAGTCTCTCATGAGCTGCATTCTTGCTTTGATAATATAAGCCATGGGACCAAAAGCTTCTGTATAAACAACACCGTGATAGCTTTCATCAGGTTCTGTAAATTCAGGGAACTTTCCGCTTGCTTTCCAGTCAAACTTACCACCGTCAACGATTACACCGCCACCCTGTACAGCATGACCGTCCATATATTTTGTTGTTGAATGTACAACGATATCTGCACCAAATTCAATTGGACGGCAAAGGATAGGTGTAGCAAATGTATTGTCTACAATAAGAGGTACACCGTTCTTGTGTGCCACATTAGCAAACTTTTCAATATCAAATACTGTAAGTGCAGGGTTTGCAAGAGTTTCACCGAAAACTGCTTTTGTATTGGGCTTGAAAGCTTTTTGAAGTTCTTCTTCGGAAGCCTCTGCATCAACCCAAATACATTCTATACCGAGTTTTTTAAGAGTAACCCCGAAAAGATTTACAGTACCACCATATATTGTTGTTGCGGCAATAAAACTGTCACCTGCATTACAAAGATTTAAAATTGAAAGCAATGATGCTGCCTGACCGCTGGCTGTAAGCATTGCACCTACGCCGCCTTCAAGAGCTGCAATTTTCTTTTCAATCGCGTCGCAGGTGGGATTTGCAAATCTTGAATACATATATTCCGTAGGCATATCAAACAATGCAGCAATATGGTCTGTAGAGTCAAAGCAATAAGTCGTGCTCTGAACTATTGGAACAACTCTGGGCTCACCGTTTTTAGGTGTATAACCTGAATGAAGACATTTTGTTTCAATTTTTGCATTGGGATTTAATTCTTTCATTGAAAAGACCTCCGTCTATTTAAATATCAAAAATACATTTCTGTATACTCTGTTATTATATCATAAACTTGTTATAATTACAACAGTATTTTATTAAGATTTGATATTTTTTTCCAATTTTGAGATACAGAAGCTAAAACGCAAAAAAAGTCATATAATGTAAATATATGTTCATAAAAAATATATTGATAAATCTAATATTTTTTGCTATGCTATATTTGTAACTTTTATCAAAACTATGGAACTTTTTTCCGTTTTT
>JAFQOB010000124.1 GCA_017395725.1 Clostridia bacterium | reverse complement strand
AGTGTTTTTTAAAATCACTATCAAAGTTACTTCTATCCTTGGAATCTTCCTCGGTCTGTACAAACTTTTTATAAATGCATAGAGGTATTGTTTTATTTGTGCGGTATTTACAAATTTAAAAACCCTTTCAGGCTATTGCCTAAAAGGGTTTTAGATTGTTCAAAATAAAACGATCTTCTGTAATGTAAATTACTTGAACTTGCGCTTACGTGCTGCTTCGGATTTCTTCTTGCGTTTTACGCTGGGCTTTTCATAATGCTCTCTCTTACGGAGTTCAGCAAGAACACCGGACTTAGCACACTGTCTCTTAAATCTACGAAGAGCACTGTCAAGAGATTCATTTTCTTTGACTTTAATTTCTGCCATTTTGTTTTCCCTCCCTCCATACTATGGAAAAGAGAATGTTACCATTCTTAAAGAATATTATACTCTTTTGCCTTTAATATGTCAATATTTTTTTTGCATTTTTTTGCAAAAAGTTGATGTTTTGATTATTTAACAACCAAATTAACAAGCTTTTTGGGTACATATATCTCTTTTATTAAGGTCTTTCCATCAATAAAAGGCTTAATTCTTTCGTCGTTCTTAACCGTCTCAAGAGCATCTTCCTTTGATATCTCGGCAGATATCATTATCGTACCGCGAAGCTTACCGTTAATCTGTACAGCTATTTCAATTGTGCTGTCAATTGTCTTAGCTTCATCATACTTAGGCCATTCAGCCAATGAGCAGAAGCCCTTACCGCCAAGCGATTCCCAAATCTCTTCACAAATATGAGGTGCAAAGGGGCAGAGAAGCTTAACAAACGTCATCATCTCGTCCTTTGTAAGACTGCCCTTGTCATAAATCTCATTAGTCAAGGTCATCATAGCTGCGATAGCTGTATTAAACTTCAATTCTTCAATGTCGCTTGTAACTTTCTTTATCGTCTTATGGAATGCACTTTCAAGCTCTTTTGTAACACCGTCTCCGTTAATAAGGTCGGTCATTGCCGCAACTCTGTCAAGGAAGCGCTTACAGCCCTTAACGCTGTTTTCCGACCAAGGTGCCGCACTTGCATAGTCGCCCATAAACAAAATGTATACACGGAGAACGTCTGCGCCGTATTCGTCAACAACATTGTTGGGGTCAACTACGTTACCCTTGGATTTACTCATCTTATCGCCGTCGGGGCCGAGAATAAGTCCCTGAGCTGTTCTTTTTGCATACGGTTCAGCCATAGGAACTGCACCTATATCATAAAGGAACTGATGCCAGAATCTTGAGTAAATCATATGTCTGGTTACGTGTTCCATGCCGCCGTTGTACCAGTCAACAGGCATCCAGTATTCAAGCTTATCTTTATCTGCAAATGCCTTGTCGTTATTGGGGTCAATGTAACGGAGGAAGTACCAAGAAGAACCTGCCCACTGAGGCATTGTATCTGTCTCTCTCTTTGCGGGAGCTCCGCACTTGGGACAAGTGCAGTTTACAAATGAATCAATCTTAGCAAGAGGTGATTCTCCGCCTTCTCCGGGTTCGAAGTTGGATACCTCGGGAAGCTTCAAGGGAAGTTCATCATAAGGAACGGGAACCATTCCGCATACGGGGCAGTGAACTATCGGAATAGGCTCACCCCAATATCTCTGACGGTTAAACGCCCAGTCCTTCATCTTGTACTGTACGCCCTTTTCGCCAATGCCTTTTTCTTCTAAGTATTCAAGCACCTTTGCAATAGAATCCTTCTTGTTGGTAAAACCGTTGAGAAATTCGGAGTTAACCATTTCACCGTCGCCTGCATAAGCAGCTTCTTCGATGTTACCGCCTTTAATTACTTCAATAATATCTATACCAAACTTCTTCGCAAAGTCATAGTCTCTTTCGTCGTGGGCGGGAACTGCCATAATTGCACCTGTTCCGTATCCCATCATAACGTAGTCGGAAATATATATCGGAATCTCTTTGTTGTTAATGGGGTTAATTGCAGAAAGTCCGTCAATACGTACGCCTGTCTTTTCCTTTACAAGCTGTGTACGTTCAAACTCTGTCTTCTTCGCACATTCTTCTTTATATGCGTCAAGGTCTGCAATATTCTTAATGGAATCTCTGTACTTCTCGATTATTGGATGCTCGGGTGCAATAACCATAAAGGTAACACCGAAGAGTGTGTCGGGACGGGTCGTATATATACGAAGTGTATCTTCTTTATCGGTAATTTTAAAGTTAACGAATGCGCCTGTAGATTTGCCTATCCAGTTAACCTGCTGCATCTTAATATTGGGAAGATAATCAACCTCATCAAGACCCTGAAGAAGCTTGTCTGCATATTCTGTAATACGGAGATACCAAACGTCTTTTGACTTCTGTACTATATCTGTATGACATATATCGCACTTTCCGCCCTGTGAGTCTTCGTTTGAAAGAACAACCTTACAGTGAGGGCAGTAGTTTACAAGGGCTGTATCTCTGAAAACAAGTCCGTTTTCAAACATCTTGAGGAATATCCACTGTGTCCACTTGTAGTAGTCTTCCTGTGTCGTATCAACAGTTCTCGACCAGTCAAAAGAAAATCCTACTCTCTTAAGCTGATCCGTAAATCTTACAATATTGTCGTCAGTAACTTTTCTGGGGTGTATGCCTGTTTTTATAGCATAGTTTTCTGTAGGCAGACCAAACGCGTCAAATCCAATAGGGAAGAGTACGTTGTAGCCCTCCATTCTTCTCTTTCTTGAAATAACTTCAAGACCTGAATATGCCTTAATGTGTCCAACGTGCATACCTGCTCCGCTGGGGTAGGGGAATTCTACCAATCCATAGAACTTTTTCTTAGATCTATCCGAATCGTCGGCAAGGAAAATCTTTTCATCTTCCCATTTCTTTTGCCATTTCTTTTCTGTTTCGGAAAAATTATATCTCATAATCGCTGTCCTTACGCCTTTCAAAAGTAGTCTTATTTCAATATCCTTTATAGTTTATATCAAAAGATTTGATATGTCAATGTTTTCTGCGTCGCTCCAAAGCTTTTCTAACTTGTAAAATTCTCTTGCCTCTCTGCAGAAAATGTGTACGATAACCGAGCTGTAGTCGAGAACAGTCCAGCTTGCTTCGTTATATCCCTCTATATGATGGGGCTTTATGCCGTTTTCTTCAAGCTTTTCTTCAACCTCTCCCGCAAGTGCACGTACCTGAGTGTTGGAATTACCGCCGCATATTACAAAGTAATCTGCAAGTACCGTCTTATCCTCTATTCTGATAAGCTTTATATCCTTAGCCTTCTTTGCGTCGAGTGTTTTTATTATAAATTCTGCCATTTCAAGCGAATTATCTTCATTTACTTTTATTTCTGTACTCATATTAAACCTTTCTTTTTTATACTTTGGGAATGTGGATTCCGCCCTGCTCTATATCTTCTGCAGATTGTTCATTGCCGCCGATAACGGTTGACGGGTCTGCGTTATAGTACGGTGTCAAATACTTGGCGTATTTATTGCCCGAGAATATTTTGTTTGTATCAAATATGGAATCGGTAATCTCAAAATCGTAAATATTAAAGTGCTTGTTAATATTATCTAACATACCCTGACGGTTTATTACGTAGTACCAACCACCGCCGGCGGGAGGTGTAGGTGAATAACCGGGAGCACTCATAAACGTCATATTTTCCATATCAAAATCAAGCAGATTCTTGCCGAAATATACCATATCGCTTAAATCTACGTCGGTTTTTACGTTCTTGAAAACTTCGTTCGTGAGTTTAACTACAGTAGTTGCATTCATACTGCTCTTTACTTTTTTCAGAAGAGCACTCATAAAAATCTTTTGCGCGTCCATTCTGCCTATATCAGCCTGAACCCAACCGGATCTGTATCTGATAAACATTTCTGCCTTTTCGCCGTTTAACGTCTGTTTACCCTTTTTTAAATTAATGTACAGGCCCTGATCTTTGTCAACGTAATACATATTTGCCGGAACGTCTACCTCAACTCCGCCTAAAATGTCAACTATTTTACGGAATCCGTTAAGGTTCACCATCGCATAATAGTGGATTTTTACACACAGGTTTTGTTCCAAAATTGATTTCAGCTGTCTTATACCGTAATCCTCGGGGTCTTTTTCCTTCTTTGAAACACCTTCGTTATGATAATGTCCATATACACCGTTTAGCTTAAAGCCTATATTGTTTATCAAAACATAGGTGTCGCGGGGAATCTGCATTATTGTTAATTTCTTGGTTGTTACATTGTAATTCATTAACATAATTACGTCTGTATTTAATGCAACCCTGTCTCTGCCGAGAATAAGGAAATTAAACATTTCGTCTTTTTCTTCTTCGGGGGGCTGAGTTTCTTCAGGTTCTGTTTCATCAGCCGTCTCTCCGTTGTCCGATTGACTCGGTTCTTTTGTCTCTTTAACAAGCCCATCTGTGCTGAAAACAGGCTCTTCATTTCCATTGTCGGGCTTGTGGAAGGATACCGTGTAAACGGCAACTGCCGCCACTGCAGCTATAGCTGTCAATAGTATTGCCAGAATTATGAAACCTATCTTTTTTCTTTTCTTTTTTGTATTCATTTCATTCTCCATTATATTTTAAACGTGTGGAATGTAAATTGATTCGTTGTTAATATCATCTGCAGTGTGCGGGTCATTGGTTGTAATGCTTTGATTTGTATAAATGCTGTTGAAATACGAGAACTTTCCGGTATTTGTAAATATACGGTTGGGGTCAAATATTGCGTCTGTTATATCAAAGTCGTATATGTTGAAATATGTGTTTATCATCTCGCACATATTCTTTCTTACCATGATGTAGAAGGAAATGCCGTCACCGCTTGAGCCTCTGCCTACCATAGACATCATATTGATTTTCTCTAAATCAACTTCAAGCAGCTGCTTCCCGTAAAACACGGCGTCTGCCAAGCTTACGTCGGTTTTTACGTATTTAAATGCTACGTCAACAAAGTTGGCTATAGTTGTTGCATTAAAGTTCGATTTCAGCTTCTTTATAAATGCGCTGACAAATATCTTTTGGGCATCTATTCTTCCTATATCTGCTTGGAGATACTTTGAACGCATTCTTATAAAATGCTCGGCTTTTACTCCGTTTAGGTGTTGGGTTCCTGCGGGGACTGTTACATTCTGTTGTGTGTTTTCATCATAGTATGAATAACTTACCGGTACGTTTACGTCAACGCCGCCTATAGCGTCTACTATGGCTACAACACCGTTAAGATTGATATGTCCGACGTTGTGGATTTTTATACAAAGGCTTTGCTCTAACGTATCGGCAACACTTCGTAAAGCTTCCGTAGTCTTTCTGCCGTTTTTCATATAATATTGGGCATACAGTCCGTTAAGCTTGCCCGAATATATATTTGTGCGAATGTATGTATCTCGCGGCATTTGAATAATGTTTATCTTATTAGTTGTAGTATTAAAGCTGATAAGCATTATAACGTCGGTGTTTAAAGCAACTCTATCCTGACCTACAAACAAAAAGTTGTATATCTTTTGTTGGCTTCTGGGCAACTGGTCCGGTGTTGTTTCGGGGACCGTTTCGGGAGGGAGAGTTTCAACCGAGGTTTCGATTTCTAAGGTTTCGGTTGTATCGGGGGGCGTTGTCTCATTTAATCCCCCTGTAGCAAATGGAGGGGGCTCGTTAACCCCTGTATCTGGCTCGTGGAAAAAATAGGTGTAAGCAACAACCGAGGCAACCGATATAAGCGCAACCAAAATTATTGCCAGTATAATCAATCCTATTTTTTTGCGCAACTTCTTTTT
>JAFQOB010000123.1 GCA_017395725.1 Clostridia bacterium | reverse complement strand
TTATATACAGACAAAATCGTTTGGTTTTAGTATATTTGCATAAAAACTCCCTTCTTATTAACCGACTATCACTTCTTATCCCCCTTTTACAACCCATACCAAACACCGCACTTTGTGAAAGGTGCACAAAATTCCAGCATATTCATTGACATTTTAATGATAATATGGTATAATACTTGAGTTGTTAGTATTATTAAAGAAAATATAAAGGAGTGGTTTGCATCTTACGAATTGATTGTAAAAAGTATCTTTTGTTTATAGTCATCGCAATTTTGACATCATGTCTCTTTATTATTTCCGCCTCGGCTTCAGTCAGGCTCTTTACTTCCGCAATAGACCCCAACGACCTTACTGACGGTGTCTATAATATCGTTAACCGCGAAACAGGTCAGTATCTCGACGTTTACAGCTTGGTAAACGACGCCGCAGGCAGATTATATCTCTCTAAAAAAACAGGTAAATCCGGTCAGAACTTCCTTGTTGAAAGACAAGATGACGGTACATATATTATCTATCCTCAAAACGAAGACGGTATCTATTCTCTTTCTTACGACTTCGATATTATGGAAAGTGAATTTATTTCTAAGAAGGCTAACATTACCAATCAAAGCAAATTCAGTATTTTGCCGATTTTTGAAGATAAATCACAGACGGGCTATTATTCCATTAAACCCACTTGTATGAACGACAATATGCTCTCCTTAGATATCTCTCAAGCTGTCGGCAAATTCAAATACACTTTAGCAGGTCTTGCTCTTGAAAACGATTCTTTCTCTCAGCAATGGCAATTCGTTAAAGTTTCTTCCGAATCACTTAATATCCTCGGCGGTTACGTTAACGTAAAAATGGGCAGTACCCATCACGTTATCGCAAAGCTTACTCCCGCCTACCTTATCGGTAATATGATTTGGGAAAGCAGTAATCCCGAAGTCGCTACTGTTGACAGTCGCGGTATGGTTTACGGTGTTTCCGAAGGTACTGCCACAATTACAGTTACCTGCGGCAACCAAACCGACTCTACTATAGTTAAGGTTACTGACCTCCCCGCATTCACCTGGTACAGCCAGCATAACGCTTTTACGGGCGGCTGGGCCGGTGAAAATCTTGACAAAGTATTTATGACAAACTATGCCGGTGAGAAAAAAGCTTTCTTTATCAGCGGTTACCAAACAGGTGATGACTGGATGGAAAAGGGCTGTAAGCTCTGCTCGGAATCTATGGTGCTCCACAATCTCGGCGCTAAGCTTACTATAGGTTATGACCTCAGAACCGATACAACAAACAACCTCGACGCCGACCCATTTACAGTTGCACTTGCAAACTCGGGCGCCACTGGACTTAATCTCGATAAGACCCGTGTTATCAATGACCCAAACTACATAAACAACCGTCTTATAAACGCTCGTTTTACAGTTGACGGAAAAACCATTGTTACTCAGCATTTTAACGGTAATAATCTTAAACATATAAAAACTCTTCTCGATTCTCACCCTGAGGGTGTAATCGTCGGTATGAATAACCCCTCAAGAAATACCACTCATTACGTTGTATTTACAGAGTGTCTAAACCCTGACGACCCAAAAGGTAACTATGAATTCAGAATATGCGACTCAGCCGCTTCCCTCCCCGAACTCGGCGATAACATTCCCTTTAAAGAATCTATCTCCTATAAGAGTCTGGGATACGGTTATTGGTCAATTTTTGATTACGCTGTGTACAATATAAT
>JAFQOB010000122.1 GCA_017395725.1 Clostridia bacterium | reverse complement strand
GAAAAAGCATTGTATCAGGCAAGCTGTAAGGCGGCAATAAAGGCAGGACGTCCCGATGCAAAGGAAGATACCGAAGCTTTTGTTAAAAAGCTTATGGGACTGCCCGATATAAAATACTGTCCACACGGCAGACCTGTTGCATTTGAGGTAACCAAGGACAGTATAGAAAAACAATTTAAGCGTAAGTAAGATTTAAGGAGATATTATGGCTTTTAAATTATTGAAAACAGAAGGGCATGCCAGAAGAGGCGAGTTTGAAACGCCTCACGGTGTAATACAGACGCCTGTGTTTATGAACGTTGGTACAAGTGCCGCAATAAAGGGCGGAGTATCAACTATGGACTTAAGAGAGATAAAGTGTCAGGTTGAATTATCGAATACGTATCATTTACATATAAGACCGGGAGATAAGCTTATTAAAGAGCTTGGCGGTTTGCATAAGTTTTTTAATTGGGACGGTCCCATATTGACAGACTCAGGCGGCTTTCAGGTGTTTTCATTGGCACAGCTCAGAAAGATAACGGAAGAGGGCGTTGCTTTTCAGTCCCATATGGACGGAAAGAAGATATTTATGGGCCCCGAAGAATCTATGCAGATTCAGTCCAATCTGGGTTCAGATATTGCTATGGCATTTGATGAATGTGTTGAGAATCCGGCTGAATATCTTTACTCGAAACGTTCTTGCGAAAGAACTACACGTTGGCTTTACAGATGTAAGGCAGAGCTTGAAAGACTCAATTCATTGCCTGATACTGTTAATCCCAAACAGATGCTCTGGGGAATAAACCAAGGATGTACCTATAATGACCTTAGAATCGAGCACATGAAGCAGATAGCAGAGCTTGATTTGCCGGGATATGCAATAGGCGGTCTTGCTGTAGGTGAACCCGCAGAGATAATGTATGACGTTATAGACCATGTTGAACCCTTTATGCCAAAGGATAAGCCGAGATATCTTATGGGAGTAGGAACGCCCGTTAATATACTCGAAGCAGTACACAGAGGTGTTGACTTTTTTGACTGCGTAATGCCCAGCAGAAATGCCCGTCACGCAAACCTCTTTACCTGGAAGGGCAAGCTTAATTTGAATAACGAGAAGTTTTTCAATGACCCGAGACCAATTGATGAGGATTGTAACTGTCCCGTATGCCGTTCATACAGCCGTGCATATATCAGACATTTGTTCAAGGCAAGAGAAATGCTTGGAATGCGTCTTTGTGTATTGCACAACCTTTATTTCTATAACGAGCTTATGGAGAAGATAAGAGAGCACCTCGACAACGGTACCTTTGAAACCTTCTACAACGAATACAGAGAAATACTTGAATACAGATTATAATAGTAATAAAAAGAACAGTCCGTACAGATTATTGTGTACGGACTGTTTTGCGTTTGTAATATAAAGTTATACAGCGTATTTTTCTGTGTAGTATTCAACCTTTTGCTTGTAAATAACATCGTCAGCTTTAATAGCTCTGAGGTGTTCGTGAATGTTCATATCGTGTTTTGCAAGGTCTATAAGGCAACCTGCTATATTTGAACAGTGGTCGGAGGTTCTTTCGAAGTCTGTAATAAGATCTGACCAAACGAAGCCGACTTCAATAGAACAGTTACCCTGCTGAAGTCTCATAATATGATTTGAACGGAGCTTATCTTTTAGAACGTCTATAACCTGTTCAAGAGGAGAGATTTCCATAAGAGCGTCCTCGTCCCCCTCTGCAAAAGCCTTTAATGAAAGCTCTAATGCTTCTCTTGTTGCATTTATCATAATCTTAATTTCACTTTGTGCAACGTCTGAGAAAGAAAGCTTCTTGTCTCTAAGCTCTTCCGTAGCTTCAAGAATATTTACGCCGTGATCGGAAATTCTCTCAAAATCACCAATAAGCTTAAGAAGCATAGCAGCTTCAGCACTGTCAGCTTCACTGATTTTCAAAGTGGAAAGCTTTACGAGGTATGAACCCAAAGCGTCTTCATATTTATCGGTTTGTTCTTCGCCTTCGCGAATTGCAGCAGCAAGCTCGGGGGAATAATTATCAAAGATATCTAGGGAATCTGTAAGGGTGTTGATAGCGCATTTTGCCATATCAACAGTAACCTTGTGTGCCTGTTCCAAAGCAACGGCGGGAGTTGCAAAAAGACGTTCGTCAAGCATAACAGTTTTTTCGGGAGTGCTGTCTTGAGGCAAAAACATATAAGATATCTTTTCGAGCAGTCCCGCCATAGGAAGAAGTAATACCGTGCAGATTATTTTCATAGCTGTATGAGATACTGCAATACCAAGGAATGTTGCCGACTGGTTCAGAAGGGCAATATCGAAAATCAGTTTTATTAACCAGAAAGCAATAAGCAAGAATGCTGTACCGATAACATTAAATGACAGATGTATAAGAGCTGCTCTTTTACCGTTTTTGTTAGCACCGACAGATGAAATCATAGCGGTAATACAAGTACCGATGTTCATACCCATTATAATAGGTAATGCAGCGCCGTATGAAACAGCGCCGGTTTCATTGGCAAGCGCCTGTAAAATACCGACTGATGCAGAAGAGGATTGAATGAGTGCTGTAAGAACGGTACCTGCAAGAACACCCAAAATGGGATTTTCAAACAT
>JAFQOB010000121.1 GCA_017395725.1 Clostridia bacterium | reverse complement strand
CATATATAAAAAATAAACGTTAAATTACTGTAGCGAGAGGAGGCAATATATGGATACCGAACCCAAAAAGCAATATATGTGTATAGACCTGAAATCTTTTTTTGCTTCGGTGGAATGTGTCGAACGCGGACTTGACCCTATGACTACCCGCCTTGTTGTTGCCGACCCCGAGCGAAATCAAACTACGGTTTGTCTTGCCGTTACTCCCGCTATGAAAAAATTGGGGGTAAAAAACCGTTGCCGAGTCTATGAAATACCGGAACATATTGATTATATAAAAGCTCCGCCGCGTATGAAAAAATATATCGAATATTCAGCCGAGGTTTACGGTGTCTATCTGAAATATATTTCTAAAGACGATATTCACGTTTATTCTATAGACGAAGTGTTTATGGACGTTACAAAGTATTTGCCCTTATATAAAATGACTGCAAAAGAGCTTGGAGAGACCATACGGCAAGACATTTACAAAGCAACAGGTATTCCCGCTGCCTGCGGTATAGGCACAAATCTTTATCTCGCTAAAATCGCCCTTGATATAACGGCAAAGAAAAGTCCCGATTTTATGGGGATACTTGACGAGGAAACGTATAGAGAAACCCTTTGGGACCACCGACCTATAACAGATTTTTGGCATATCGGCAGAGGAATATCCAACAGACTTGCCACATACGGTATATATACTATGAGAGACTTGGCCCATTATCCCGAAGAAACGCTTTACAAAAAGCTTGGGGTTGATGCTGAAATATATATTGATCACGCTTGGGGAAGAGAGCCTACCACTATTGAGGATATAAAATCCTATAAAACCAAAAGCCATTCCTATAGCACATCGCAGATTTTGCCGCGCGGATATACCTATAATGAAGGATTAATTATTGCAAAAGAAATGGCAGAGCATCTCTGTATGGAGCTTTTTGACAAGGACGTTGTGGCAAGGTCCATAACGTTAATTGTGGGATACGAGGGAAAAGAGCGTGAAAGCAACGGCGGAACACATAAGTTCAGCAGTTCCACCAACGGAGTAAGTGATGTTATACAGGGCATAGAAAAATTATATCCCACAGTTACCGACAGGCGAAAAAAGATAAGAAAAATCAGCATTTGTTTTAACAACGTAGAAAAACAAACGTGCGAACAACTTGATTTTTTTACAGATGCATCGGCAAAACAAAAAGAAAATGCGCGAATGAAGGCGGTAAACAGCATACGTCGAAAATACGGCAAAAATTCTCTGCTTAAGGGACGAGACCTTGAGGAGTGCGCTACTGAAAGAGAACGTAACAGACAGATAGGAGGACATAAATCAGGTGAGAAGTGAAAGAGCAAAAATATTTGCCCCATTTAGTCCTTTGCGGGGACTTGACGAGGCGTATAAAGCAAAAGAAAGAGTAGTTATACCCAAAGCCGAGCTTTTATGCGACAGAATAGAAGAAATAAATATAAAACTGCAATCCTTGCAGGCGGGCAGTTTTATAAAAGTAACATACTACGCCGAGGGCGGATATAAAACGAAAATTGGCAGAATAAAATCTATTTTGCCTAATAAAAATATGCTTGTTATGGATACAGAGATTAAATTTTCGGATATATATGATATAGAGCCTTTAACAAGAATTGATTAATATTTTAAAAAAGCTCCTCTCAATCAGGAGCTTCGCTCCCGAACCCACACCAAAGAGGCTTTTTGAAAAAAGCCCCTTTGGGAACCGCAAAAACTTTAGTACTGACGTTAGTCAGCGAAGAGGCAAAGTTTTTGAGGGTTTGGGAACTTTTTTCAAAAAGTTCCCATTAATTTTAAAAAAACTCCCGATTTTGAAAAATCGGGAGTTTTGGTTATTTATCGAGACCTTTTGCAATGTTTCTTGTTATATCGCTTTCGTAGGTCATAAAGGTTGAAAGAATGTAGTTTGATACGTACATACCTTTTGTCGTAAAGTAGTAATGACCGTTTTTAAATTCCATAAAGCCGTTGTCAATATACAGCTTTAATTCTTTTTCAAACATTTGGCTGAAATCTTTGTTAAAGCTGTATTTAAATTCGTTTACGTTGATTCCCTCGGTGAGTCTCAGCTTTAGCATAATATACTCGTCAACACGTTCCTCCGGGGTGATAGCATAATCTTCTTCAAGTATGTTAATTCCTGCATCAACGTATTCAAGTGCATCCATAAACATAGGCACACTTCTCTTATAAGAAAATCTGCGGTCGGAAAAATAAGAATGAGCAGCAGGACCGAGACCTAAATATTCCTGACAGTTCCAATATTTCAAATTGTGTTTGCACTTAAAGCCGTCTTTTGAGAAATTGCTTATTTCATACTGCCAATAGCCTCTGAATCTAAGGTAATCTACAGAATATTTGTACATATCGTATTCTGTATCTTCGTCGGGCAATTCAAGCTTATCTTTCTTTTCAAAGAAAGGAGTTCCTTCTTCTATTTTGAGCCCGTACAGAGAAATATGTGTAGGTTCAAGGTCGCACACTTGCTCGAGGGTATATCCCAAAGAACGTTGTGTCTGTCCCGGAATACCGTACATTATATCAACGTTAATGTTTTCAAAACCCGCCTTTTTTGCCATATTGTAGCTGTTTACAAACTCTTCAAAGGTGTGGATTCTTGAAAGGGCCGCAAGTTCTTCGTCAATGGCGCTCTGCATACCAAAGCTGAGGCGGTTGACACCTGCTATATAGTTTTTCAGCGTTTTCTTGTTGACGGTAGCGGGATTGGCTTCCATTGTGAATTCAACGTTTTCCGCAACGTTAAAATTACGGTATATGCCGTCGATAATTTCAAGCATTCTCTTAACCGGAAGAACGGTAGGCGTACCGCCGCCAATATATATAGTATTGACGATATAATCTGATGCCTTTTCCGAAAAATCTTCCATTTGAAGCAGAAGGGCATCGGTATATCTTACATAGTCGTTAAATTTTGTAACGGAGTAAAAGTCGCAGTAATCGCATTTGTGTTCGCAAAAAGGAATGTGTATATACAATCCAAGCTTCTTTTCCATAGTGTTTCTCCCTATATTGAACTTATTATTCGTCGTCAAGCTTAAGTACAGCCATAAATGCTTCGGGTGTAACCTCAACAGTTCCGAGAGTACGCATCTTCTTCTTACCCTCTTTCTGCTTTTCAAGCAGTTTCTTTTTACGGGTAATGTCACCGCCGTAGCATTTTGCAAGAACGTCTTTACGCAATGCTTTTACTGTCTCACGGGCAATAACTCTGCCGCCGATAGCTGCCTGAATGGGTACCTCAAACAACTGTCTCGGTATGTTGTCCTTTAGCTTTTCGCATATCTTTCTGCCTCTTGAATAAGCCTTTTCTTCGTGGACTATAAACGATAAAGCATCCACTACGTCACCGTTAAGCAATATATCGAGCTTAACGAGCTTACTGGGAACGTACTCTGCAATTTCATAGTCAAGTGACGCATAACCTTTGCTTCGGCTCTTCAATGCGTCAAAGAAGTCGTAGATGATTTCGTTTAAGGGTAGTTTGTAGTGTAATTCTGCTCTTGTGGTGTCAATGTAGGTCATATCTATAAATATGCCGCGTCTGTCCTGGCAAAGCTCCATAATACCGCCAATGTATTCGGAGGGGGTAATTATACTTGCTTTAACCATAGGCTCGTAGGCTGTTTCGATTTCGTCAACCAAAGGATAGTTTGCGGGGTTATCAATCATAACAGTTGAGCCGTCTTTTTTGTCTATCTTGTAGATAACGCTTGGAGCAGTTGTAATAAGGTCAAGGTTAAATTCGCGTTCAATACGCTCTTCAATAATCTCCATATGAAGAAGTCCCAAAAAACCGCAACGGAAACCAAAGCCAAGGGCGGCGGATGTTTCCGGTTCAAAGGTTAATGCGGCATCGTTAAGGCGGAGCTTTTCGAGTGCATCACGCAAGTCACCGTATTTTGCACCGTCGGCGGGATAAATACCGGCATAAACCATAGGAACGGCCTTTTTAAAGCCGGGGAGGGGCGTGTCGATTCCGTTTTCAACACTTGTAACTGTATCGCCAACACGTGTGTCAGATACGTTTTTTATACTTGCGGTAATATAACCAACGTCACCTGCGGCAAGATAGTCGGATTTCGCGAGTCCAAAGGCTGACATAGTTCCTACGTCAACTACGGTAAACTTCGCTCCCGTACCCATCATATATATTTCGTCTCCGCTTTTTATCTGTCCGTCAAATACACGGATATATACAACAACACCCAGATATGAGTCATAGTATGAGTCAAAAATCAACGCTTTAAGAGGTTTGTCAACGTCGCCTATTGGGCAGGGAATGTCGCTGACTATTTTATCAAGTACTTGGTCTATATTAAGACCGCTTTTGGCTGATATAGCAGGGCAACCCTCGGCGGGTATACCGATAACGTCTTCGATTTCTTTTCTTACTCTGTCGGGGTCGGCGGCGGGTAAGTCTATTTTGTTTATAATCGGAACAATTTCAAGGTCGGCATCAACTGCAAGGTATGCATTTGCAAGTGTTTGTGCCTGAATTCCCTGAGTTGAGTCAACAACAAGCAAGGCACCGTCGCAGGCGTTAAGGGAACGTGAAACCTCATAGTTAAAGTCAACGTGTCCGGGGGTGTCGATAAGGTTTAAAATATACTCTTGTCCGTCGGGGGCGGTATAATCCAATTTTACCGCACGCGCCTTTATTGTTATGCCTCTTTCTTTTTCCAGGTCCATATTGTCGAGCAACTGTTCTTCCATTTCACGTCTGGATACGGTTTGAGTGTGCTCCAATATTCTGTCGGCAAGGGTAGACTTACCGTGATCGATATGTGCCACGATCGAAAAGTTTCTTATTTTCTTTTGTCTGTCGTTAGTTATTGACATACAGCAATCTCCATTATAATAATACTCATAATATTATAACTAATAATCCGCTTTAAATCAAGTATATTTTTTTAATATATAGCAGTAAATGGATAAAAACATTATCTTTAAATAAAACATCGTCTCTATGTACTTATTTATAGCTTAGCGCAGACCGAGGAAGATTCCAAAGGTTTTCCGCCTTTGGAATTCCCCTTTAGTTTGTGCTGAACTGTAATAAGTACATAGAGATAATAGTATATTTGTATATATCATTTGTTTTTGTTAATTAATGTAAAAGTTAAGCCCTCTCCCGAAGGAAAGGGCTTTTTGTTATATATGTAAAATCAATTGCTTGGCGCCGCTTCTGTTGCGGGCGGATTCGTAGCAGGCGGCTCAGTAGCCGGAGGCTCTGTTGCGGGTGGAGTCGTAGCAGGTGGCTCAGTAGCCGGAGGTTCCGTCGCCGGAGGATCTGTCGCGGGAGGTTCTGTCGCCGGAGGATCTGTCTCAACAGGCTTTGAACCCTGACTAACGTAAATATTAATCATCGTTCCCTCGGAGTCACTTGAACTGGGGGTAACGTCTGAACCCGCAGCGGGATATGTCTTAATTACATATCCGTTAGCTTGATTGTCGTTATATTCGGGGATTATTGTATAACGAAGTTCAAGAGCCTCAATCGCTGCTCTTACGTCATCAATATGCTGTCCCGCAAAATTGGAAAGCTTAACAGTAGTCGGTCCTACCGTTTCTGTCGCACCTTGGCTTACAATAAGGTGAATATCCGAACCCGAAGAAACCTCAGTTCCCGCTTCAATGCTTTGATGAAGAACCTCGCCCTTCGGTCTGTCAGATTCCTGATAGGTTATATTACCGTCATTAAGCTGATTATTTTCCAAAATCTGCTTTGCCTGTTCAAGTGTTTTGCCCACAAGATTCGGCATTTCTACCATTTTAACGTCAGGTCCGTCGCTTACGTAAAGTGTAACCAACGTATCCTTTGAAACAACCGTTCCTTTAGGCGGGTCGGTTCTTATAACCATTCCCTCGGGGATAATGTCATCCTTCTCAAATTTTACGGTCGATTTCATACCGATTTTCTCAAGCTTTATCTCAACCGGTCTGTAATCCGACATTGTATAGTCTGACAAAATATAAGTCATCGCGTTTTCATCGCGGCATATAGTAAGTGTCAAATCGCACTTTTTGCCACCCTCAATAATAACTCTTCTTGAATCCTTCAAAGGCTTTTGTTTCAGAATAGTATAAGGTTCCGCGTTACGATTGTCCGCATAGTCAATAATAACGTTATACCCCTGTGCCTCAAGCTCTGCCTTAAGCTCTTCCGAATACACCTGATTAACCAAATCGGGCACAACGATTTCTATTCTGTTTGATGGGTCGTCCTTAAACAAGTCAACTATAATATTTACAAATAAAATCGAAACAATTATAACAAACGCAAGACAAATACCCGCTATAACAGGCAGCATAGAACCGCTTTGTCTTTTTGGCTTAGGCTTATCGCTCTTCAATTTCGAAAGAACACCCTTAACTCCGGTGGGGGCAGATACCGCCGCCATCTTTTTACTGCTGAACACGTAAGCGGGATTAGCCAACATCTGTTCAACGTGCTTACGCATAGCTGCAGCACTTTGGAAACGCTTGTCCGGATTCTTTTCCATTGCGGTTAGAATAATCTGTTCAACGCCTATAGCAAGTTTGGGTACTTTTTCTCTTGGGGGATTAGGTTGTTCATTTATCTGCTTCAGAGCAACGGATACAGGAGTATCTGCTCTGAAAGGAAGGTCTCCTGTCAGCATTTCATACATTACTATACCCAAAGAATAAAGGTCGCTTCTCGGGTCAATAGTCTTTCCGCTGGCCTGTTCGGGACTTATATAATATACTGTTCCAATCGCCTTATCTGCCACAGTAACCGTCTCAGCATTGGGAAGCTTTGCTATACCGAAGTCAGTAACCTTTATAACACCGTTTTTAAGGAGCATTATATTCTGAGGTTTAATGTCTCTGTGAATAATTCCCTTTGAATGAGCGTGTTCCAACGCCTTTAATATCTGCTGAGTATAAACGAGGGCTTCTCTTGCGCTTAGAGCGCCTTTACGAGTTATATAATTCTTCAACGTAATGCCTTCAACGCGTTCCATTACGATATATTTCAAATCGCCCTTTATGGAAATATCATATATAGATACGATATTTTGGTGAGAAAGCATTGAAATAGCCTTTGATTCGTTTACAAATCTCTTAACTGACTGAGGATCCTTCGCAACGTCATCTTTCAATATTTTCAAAGCAACGACACGCTTCATAGCGAGGTCTAATGCTTCGAATACTATAGCCATACCGCCCTTGCCGATAACTTTAACTATCTTATATCTGTTGTCAAGGACTCTGCCGATATACTTTTCAAGTTCCATTAAATCTCACCTCATTTCATTCAGCTTTAGCTTCGGTTTTCTCTTCCGGAGCCGGCGTGTCAAGTTTAATTAATACGGCAGTAATATTATCTCCTCCGCCGTTTTCGTTTGCCTTGTCTATAAGTATGTTACAAGCACTTTCAAGGCTTTCGCTCTCCTTAATTATGCTGTGTATTTCTTTTTCTTCAACGAAATTTGTAAGTCCGTCAGAGCACATCAAAATATATTCAACGTCTCCCTCTGACAAATCCTTGAAAAACAAATCAGGCTCAACCTTTTTCTGTGTTCCTATCGCCCTTGTAATAATATTCTTGTGGGGGTTCTTTTCAGCTTCCTCAGGAGTAAGCTGCCCCAGGTCTACCAATGTCTGTACGTAAGAATGGTCTCTCGTCAAACGTTTTATCTCATCTTTATTCACAAGATAAAGTCTTGAGTCTCCTATATTGGTTATATAAAGCTTACCGTCAATTATAAGCGCGGAAACAAGGGTCGTTCCCATTCCCTCAAGCTCTTTTTCTTTCAAAGCCTTTTTGAAAACTGCGGTATTGGTTAATGTAATCGCCCTCTTCAAAAGCTTTTCAGCTTCGGGATTCTTGTCATCAAAACGAACCTGATCTTGTTGTTTTATATCTGATAGCTTCTTCTTTACGTGCTTTGTAAATTCACGACACGCCATTGAACTGGCAATACTGCCACCGTTGGCTCCGCCCATTCCGTCGCATACAAGACACAAAACGGCATTTTCATATAGCTGTTCGGTTATAAAGCTGTCTTGGTTTTCACGGCGTTTTTTGCCCGTGTCGCTTTTTCCGAAAAACTGCATAAACTACCTCCAATTAGTAATTAATCAACCTAAAAAAATGTTATCTATGTAAATATATATTATAAATTCATCTCTTGCCTACGTAACTGTCCGCATGATGCATCAATATCAGAACCGAGTTTTCTTCTGATAGTTGCGTTAACCTTGCGTTTTTCAAGGGTTGCCTGAAACTGCATAACAGTTTTTATTCCACTTGTAAAGCCTGTTCCCTCAACGGGATTTACAGGTATAAGATTAACGTGAAAAGGTATACCGGGAAGCTTTTTTAGGAGCAAGTCTGCCAAAGCATTCGCCTGAGTTTCGTTATCGTTTACTCCCGCTATAACCGCATATTCAAAGGATATTCGTCTGCCCGTCTTGTCAAAAAACACTTTACAAGCAGTCAAAAGTTCGTCTATATTCCATTTTTTATTTATGGGCATAAGCGCCGAACGGTCCTTATCATTGGAATGGTGCAGTGAAACCGAAAGAGTAACAGGTAAGCTCTCTTCAGCTAATGCGTATATCTTATCAACAACACCGCAGGTGGACAAAGATATGTGTCTGAGTCCTATGTTTAACCCCTCGTCAAGACTTACAAGACGAAGAAAACGCATAACGTTGTCGTAGTTGTCAAGAGGTTCGCCTATTCCCATAAGAACTATATTCGATATGCGAAGTCCGGTATCTTTTTGTGCTATAAGCACCTGACCCAACATTTCCGATGGAGTAAGGTTCCTGACCCAACCGTTTTGAGTAGAGGCACAGAACTTGCACCCCATTTTGCAACCCGCTTGGCTTGATATACATATTGTATTCCCGTGTTTGTATTTCATTACAACACTTTCAATACATTGTCCGTCAAAAAGCTTAAAAAGATACTTAACAGTTCCGTCTATCTTGGATACGTATTTTTTTAATATATCGGGAAGTGCAATATACGTTTTATCTTGTAGCTCTTCGCGCATTTTCTTGGGCAGATTTGTCATTTCATCAAAGGTAGCACCCTTGTGAAGCCAGTCGAAAAGCTGTTTTACTCTATATTTAGGTTCATTTTCCAAAAGCTTTCCCAACTCTTCCGGAAAAAGACTCAATATATCAACCTTGTTTTCCATTATATTTCATCAAGCGTTCCCTCGAAAGCGGGAAGAAAATGTTCAATAAAATAATCAAGCTCATCAAAGCTCATAGCCTTGAGAGATTTTTCTGTAGCAGCCCTTGCACTTGAAAAATCGTTGTTGCCCGACTTTTCTTCTTCAATACATTTTATTAAAGCACAAAGCTTATCAGCACCCTTAACTAACTTCTTCAGTTGTTCGTCTTCGGGAGTTATCTCAAGCAACGCCTTATATTCATTCTGCAAATCTTCGGGCAATCTGTCAGTAAGCTGTTCTACCGCCTTTTGTTCAAGCTGAGCATAGCACTGACGCAAGGCGTCGTTTGCATATTTTACAGGAGTGGGAAGGTCGCCGGTAAAGACCTCGGGCATATCGTGATAGAGAGCTAAGGTTGCGACTCTGTCGGCGTTGTAGCTCTTACCGAAATAAGTATTACCGATAACAGCGAGAGCGTGAGCGATGCACGATACTTCTGCAGCGTGAGTGGACAGGTTTTCATTTGTGACGTTTCGCATAAGTCCCCAACGGTTAATATACTTTTGTCTGAAAAAGACAGCGAAAAAGCTGTTTGTTTTCTTATTATCTGCCACCATTTTCACTCCATTCTGCCCCAAAATATAATAATTCATATTATTATAGCACTTTAAATCCCAAGTGTCAAGGCAATAATATTATGGAAATATTATAGATTTCTTAATTTTTCGATATATTATGATAAATTAACGCCAAAAACACGTTCTTCAAATAATCACCACCTCTGTGTACTTATTACAACTCCGCACAGACCAAGGAAGATTCCAAAGGT
>JAFQOB010000120.1 GCA_017395725.1 Clostridia bacterium | reverse complement strand
TTAAATTTATAAAAAAACAAACTCGCATGCGCAAGTTTGTACATTACCTTGTTCTCTTTTGGATGATTACGTATTACCTGAAGCCGAATATACAGAGATGAGAACAGGTAAAGTAACAAGAAAAAATCCGTACACAAATGTGTACGGATTTTTTGGTGCGAGAAACGGGACTTGAACCCGTACGGTAAATCCACACGCCCCTCAAACGTGCGCGTCTGCCAGTTCCGCCACTCTCGCATTTGCTCTGTTCAAGCAACATTAGATATTATACACACTTTTGGGGAATTGTCAATATGTTTTTGAAAAAAAGATAAATATATTTTTTAATTGTCTCTCATATATTGTATCAAGCAAAATGAGGGTTGGTGTAATTATGAATTTATACAGTTCAAAATTCAGAGAAAGATGTGAAATATTTGCCTCGTATATAATTGATAATAATGCAACAGTAAGACAAACGGCTGCATTTTTCGGAATAAGTAAAAGCACGGTACATAAAGACTTGATATCAAAATTAAAATATATGAACCCCGCAATGTACGTTCAAGTCAAAAAGATTCTTGACGTAAATAAAGCTGAAAGACATATAAGAGGGGGAGAAGCTACAAAACGTAAGTATAAAAAACAATAAATTTCTTCCAATGTTACGCGAAAACTTGACAGAATACACTAAAAAAGGTATAATAAACGTAATATAAAGTTTGAAAAGGAATCACGGAGGGAAGTTAATGCCAAAGAGAATTATGATAACGGAATATCCCGTTGAATATGCACCTTTTAATCCTCCTGAAAACAGGTGTTTTTACGGATTTCCCGAGAATGAGGATCTGCCCGACAGCAATTTACCGTCAATGCATTATCACTCGAGTTATCAGATTGGTATATGTTTATCGGGGAATGGCGTATTTCTGCTTGAAAATGATATTTATGCAGTTAAAGAGGGAGATGCCGTTATAATCGCTCCCGATGTAATTCATTGCTCGAAGAGCATTAAGAGAAGTAACTGCAATTGGGAATTTGTATATTTTGACCCCTTTGAAATGAGAAACAGATATCCCGAGCTTTTGTTGCCGAAGAGCTGTATTTGTACACAGGAAAATGAATCAGAGCTTAACTCGTTGCTTAAGAAGATTATTACAGAGGGAAAGACAAGGCGTGATGAATATGAACGTCTTGCAACGCTTTATTTCTATACTTTTTCGCTTTTGACCAATAGAAAAGGTGCAGTACCCGAGGAATCGGCAGAGGCTGAGAATATCAGAAATGCAGAGCAGACCGATGCTTACAATATTATGCCTGCGTTGAAAGAAATTGCATTTAGATTTGACGAGTCAATTGCTGTTTCGGAGCTTGCCGATATATGTAATTTGAGTGAATCGCATTTTACAAGAATATTCAAAAAGTGTACCGGTATGTCTCCGTATAATTATACCTTGAAATTTAGAGCCAAGGTAGGAGCTGCTCTTTTGAAAGCAACCGATAAAACAGTAAACGAGATTTCGGAGTGCGTAGGCTTTAAAAACGCAAGTGATTTCTACAGACAGTTTACAAAATATTATTCTTGTTCTCCTATGGATTACAGAAAGGCATAGAATAACCAAAAAGAAAGGATGTTATTATGGGAAGATTTGTTGGTTCGTTTATGGACGATAATGAGCTTGACAGACCGGATTTAAACAAATGTCCGGATTGTGAGTGTTTTTTTCCGCAGGATAACTGTCCGATATGCGGTAAGCTGTGTCCCGAAGAAATGAGGGCCGGAAACAGAAAAACCGTAAAAAAGAAAAAACAAAGAAACGGAAAGTCAAAAACGATTCAGTATATCGACTGGTATCACCGTTGGTGGTTTATCATACTGATGTTGATTATTTTTCCCATAATGGGTATAATATTGCTTATCGGCAGTCCACACAGCAAGAATACCAAGATTGCCGTAATTGCAGTTGCAATAATATATACAATTGTGTCGTCTTGGGGAATAGGAAACATAGTAAGTTCTGTGGGCAACTATTTTGAAAAGCCTGTTGATACGTCTCTTTCTTTCAGTGAATATGCTGCAAAATGCGAGAATGCTGAACCTGACGATTACTTTAGAAATCCCGATTCATATAAGAAAAAATATGTGAAAATGGTACTTAAGGTTGAAGATGCATTTACAGACCCCGAGGGATATTACAGTAATAAAAAGTATAACGATTACTACGTCTGCTCGTATAAAAATGCGGCAGGGGTTGAATTTCAGATTATAGTCCGCAGTTGTATTCAATCGGGAGTGAAGAATTTGGCTGTGGGAGATACGGTAACGATTTACGGTGAGGGTGCGGGTAGTATTACGGTGTTTGATACTGAATACAAAACATATTCGGGACCTTGCGTAAATGCCGCATATTTTGGGTTGAATTAAATAGAGTCAAGAGGGGCTGAGTTATTGACTCAGCCCCTTTATTCCACACCTAAAGGCACCAATTATGGAGGATATGGGCGAAGCCCATATCCTCTCTATTATATTCAAAAAAAAGAGTCGAATGTACAAAAAAACGACTCTTTTTTTGTGCAACTATACAAAAATAAAAAATATTTCAAAAAAAGTGTGATGAAATTGATTTTGGATTGTTTATATATATGAGAGGCAAAAAAAGAAATATTTTTGCAAATAATTGAAAAATATGTAGTAAAATTGCCTTTTCGTTCGTGTTTATTTATTGAAATTATAAAATAGAAAGAGGTGCAGTCGCCAATGGTTATTTAAAATAATTTACATATTTCTTTGTGTTTTGTTGGAAAATGTGTGCATTTTCGACAATAATATGCTTTTTATTAATACCGAATTAATATTTTTAATTTACAATAAAGGAGAAGACGTAATGAAAAATAACAGACGTATAAAAATAACAGCGTTTATGCTCGTGTTATGTATGATGATTTCGATGCTTCCGGGGAATGTTATTGCATTGACAGACGATATTGCGGAATCGGCAGAAACTGAACAGGCAGTAACACCTGCTACAGAAGAAAAATCATTGGCAGACGAGATACTTGAACCGATTATTGTTTCTGAAGATATAACCAAACGCGGAGAGCATG
>JAFQOB010000119.1 GCA_017395725.1 Clostridia bacterium | reverse complement strand
CATGCTCTCCGCGTTTGGTTATATCTTCAGAAACAATAATCGGTTCAAGTATCTCGTCTGCCAATGATTTTTCTTCTGTAGCAGGTGTTACTGCCTGTTCAGTTTCTGCCGATTCCGCAGAATCGTCTGTCAATGCAATAACATTCCCCGGAAGCATCGAAATCATCATACATAACACAAGCATAAACGCTGTTATTTTTATACGTCTGTTATTTTTCATTACGTCTTCTCCTTTATTGTAATTTATAATTATTAATTCGGTATTAATAAAAAACAAGTTTTTGTTTGCAACCCACGCATCTCTTCACAAACGTTCAGTAAACACGTGGGTCACGGTAGGTAATAGCTTTACGGTGTGCCTATTGTTGCACGTTGAATTGATTCAACATATCCGTCGCTGTTCGTTACGTGAACTACAAGTACAGATTTGTAATACACTCCGCTTTGTGCGGTAAACGGTGTTGAAATAGCCAATATATCCGAGTTAACGCTCTGGGTATTCTCTGTGATATACACCCATTGGCTGTTTATCAACTCATACACCTTTAATGTCGCCTCAATTCTTGTAGTACCCGTTTTTCCAATTATTCTCGCATTTGCTTCGCCGGCTGTTCCGTTAAAGCTAAAGGAACAGTCTATTCTTTGGGTGTTGTCCCACATAGGCTCAATTGGAAGCTGGGCAGCAGCAAATGCTGTCGTGGAAAGTGTGAGAATAATAATCAGGGTAAGTGCTAAAGAGACAAGTTTTTTCATTTGGATTTCATCCTTTCAAAAATAATATTTTGAGTTGCTTTTTTTGCTTCTCATATATATAAACAATCCAAAATCAATTTCATCACACTTTTTTGCAAAAAAATTAATTTTTTGTATATTTGCACAAAAAAAGAGTCGAATTTTTGTACATTCGACTCAATGTTTTTTGCGCAACTATTTTATTGTGTTTGCAAGCTTTATAAGCTCATCTGCCGTAACCTCAAAACTTTCAAGTACAAAGATATAATCATCTTCCCACATCAAAGACGTAAATCCATCTTCAAACTCAAACAAAGTCGCTTGATTTCCGTTGTTCAACTGAACGTATTTCAATTTGTATTTAGTATTATCTACCGCCGAATCAGTGCCAACAAGCAATTGTGAATAGAATATATTTTTCCCGTCGCATGTTTTAATTCTATAATTACCTGAATAATCTTTATCCGGATTAACAGACTCTATACTCCAGCCTTCCGGTAACACGGGGAAAATATTCTCCTCCAAATACTTGGGATATTCTTCATTTTCATCAACCTTGTATATAAGTTCTATGCACTCGTTATACCACTTCGTCACTACCCCAAATAACTTTGTTCTTATCGGCTCAACTGCAACAACAGTAACAACCAACAATGCAAAAACAACTATACACGCAACAAGCGATTTCTTTATAATCCTATAACCCGCCGATTCTTTAAATAAAGCTATTCTCAACGCTTTTTTGAATTGTCTTGTTGTTTTAGGACTAATTGTAACGTTTGAATCATCAAGCTTTTCAATCTCTGCAATTTCTTCGTCAATTATCTCTTCGCAAGCCATTCTAATAAGGGTATCAAAATTCGCGCATGCCTGCATAATCATTTTCCTCCATTTCTTGCTTTACATTTTTTAGTGAACGTTGAAGCATTGTACCTACATTCGTTTCAGTTAAACCTAATACTTCTGCTATCTCAACGTTTTTCATTCCGTAAATATACTTCATTACAATTATTTCTTTTTCAGGGTATGGCAGACTGTTTATTATTTTTTTCGCTTTGGTAATGTATTCTTTTTTTATCATATTCTTCGGTAAATCATCACCCTTATTATCCACCGTTATCCCTTTGTCATCTGCATATCTTACCATTGAAATTTCTTTAATATTTCTTCGCTTCAAAAGGTTAATGGAAATACTTTTCGTGTAATAATACAACATACTTTTCACAATCTTTTCAGGAAACTTCACAAACTTGTCTTTGTTTTTGATAACAAGAACAAAGACTTGCTGAACTATATCCTCCGACTCCTCGGTAAGATCGGGATAAAACTTCAAAACAATATTCTTTACGTATCTTGAATAATCATTATATATTTCTTCAAGCCGTTGCTTTTGGCTTTTATCCTCGACCGTCTCCAGCGCCATATAAAACAATAACATTTCTTACCTCTTGAATAACTACGTAATAAATAAGCTATATCAAGTTTACCATATCCTTTCAAGTTTTTCAATAAATTTCAGTTAAGGCGTTAAGTTAAGCGTAATAAATACTGTCGCTTACTATAGTTTTTCATTTACACTTAACTTAACAACCTTTTTGCGAGGGGGCAGAATGATAAAAACAATATATAATGCAAAAAACAACGAAACAGCTAACCGTATTATAACTTGCAACTTTTTTGCTTCTCATATATATAAACAATCGAAAATCAATTTCATCACACTTTTTTGCAAAAAAATTTTTATTTTTTTTATTTTTCGCAAAAAAAGAGCCAATTTTGCAAAAAAATCAGCTCTTTAAATCAATTATTAATATTATTTTTTCATTTCGCACAAATCTGCCATAAAACAGTTATCGCATTTAGGCGAACGCGCAGAGCAAACCTCTCTGCCGAACTGAACTATACGGTGGCAGAAGTCCGACTGTTCTTCCTCGGGAAGAAACTGTTTCAAAGCCATTTCGACCTTAATAGGTGATTTTTCCTCAGCCTCGGTAAAGCCAAGTCTGCCAGATATTCGTATACAGTGAGTATCTGCGACAACAGCAGGTTTTCCGTATATATCGCCTATAATAAGGTTTGCAATTTTTCTGCCCACACCGGGTAATTCAAGCAGATCCTCCATATTGTCGGGAACTCTGCCGTCAAACTTTTCAAGAAGCATTTGACAGCTCTGCTTTATTTCTTTTGCTTTCATTCGGTAGAGACCGCAGGGCTTGACTATTTCTTCAAGAAGAGTTATATCACTGTCAGCCATAGCCTCAAGGGTAGGAAAAGCCTCAAAAAGAGGAACTGCAACAATATTCACACGCTTATCGGTACATTGAGCAGACAGCCTTGCAAGTACAAGCAATTTCCAGGGTTCCCCCTGATATTCAAGAGCACATTCCGACGAATAATGCTCTTTTAATCTGTTGGCAACCTCAACGGCTTTTATTTTTAACCTTTTTTCTCTCGTCATCTTATCTGACCGTTACCCGAAATAAGATATTTAACCGTAGTCAATGCCTCAAGTCCCATAGGACCTCTTGCGTGAAGCTTCTGGGTTGAAATACCTATTTCAGCGCCGAATCCGAACTCGTTACCGTCGGTAAAGCGTGTCGATGCGTTTACGTATACCGCCGCCGCATCAACCGTCTTTTTAAAATATTCGGCGTTTGTTATATCGTTAGTAATAATAGCCTCGCTGTGCTTGGTGTTGTATTTGTTAATATGCGCTACCGCTTCCTTAACGTCGTCAACCACCTTAACTGCAATAATATAATCGTCATATTCCGTTTCGTAGTCTTCTTCTGTAGCTTCTTTTGCACAGCTAAGAATACTTCTCGTTTTTTCACAGCCTCTTATTTCAAGGTCATACTGCTTTGAAACCTCGGCAAACTTAGGCAAAAATTCCTCTGCAACAGCCGAATGTACAAGCAAGGTTTCAATAGCGTTACAAACAGAGGGTCTCTGATTCTTGGCATTTGAAGCAACCTTAACAGCCATATCAATATCGGCAGCCTTGTCTACGTAAAGGTGACAGTTTCCCGCCCCCGTTTCGATAACGGGCATTGCCGCATTTTCAACAACGTTTCTGATAAGCCCCTTACCGCCTCTGGGGATAAGAACGTCAATATACTGACGCATACTCATAAGAACAGATGCGCCCTCGCGTGAAGTGTTGTCAACGAGTGCCAAAGCGTCGGGAGAGATACCCTCTTCTTCCATAGCCTTTTTCATAAGAGAAACAAAAACTCTGTTTGTGTTAATAGCCTCTTTACCGCCGCGAAGAACAACAGCATTACCTGTTTTTATGCAAAGTGCCGCCGCATCAACGGTTACGTTGGGACGGGCTTCAAAAATAATGGCAACAACGCCGAGTGGAACTTTTACTCTTTTTATTTCAATACCGTTAGGGCGTGTCCAAACGTCACCGCCGCCGAGAACATCTTTAAGTCCGACCAGCTCAAGCAACGCGTCGCTTATACCCTTAATTCTGCTTTCATTAAGAGTAAGTCTGTCCACCATAGTGGGAATAACGCCGTTTTTCTCGGCATTTGCAACAT
>JAFQOB010000118.1 GCA_017395725.1 Clostridia bacterium | reverse complement strand
GTACCAACAACTTCGAATTCATCGTTATTGAAAAATACCTGATACCAAAATACTGACAATGTAAGCACAGAAATCAAGCAAAAAATTCTTCCGTGAATACATAAAACTATATGGGGAAAATATCTTTTTTTCATAATACTAGCAATCTAATTATTTGTCAAAATAATCCTGTGTCATAAAAATTTATAGATGACAAAGTGATGCACACAAACCGCCCTACGAATCTCTCAAAACTTTGTTCTCCGGATGTTTGTATCATTATAATACTCTTATCAATCTTCAAAAACAAAACGTCATCTTCAAAATCATCCACTACTCCGCACAGACACACTAAATTCTCGCGATTTTCGATTTTATGAATTTCATTTTTAATAAAAGTTACGGACGAAGGTTTTATGACATCGTCACTATCAAGTTCTAAAATGTAATTTTTAAATTCTGCCGGTGTAGCGGAACACCATTTTCCCCAAAGACGACCTTTTGAAGATTCTATTTGGACTAAATCATCCTCTATATTTATAACACGTATTTCCATAAAAGCTTCACCTTATTTCAGTCTTTGCAAAAAATTACTTACTTTAACAATATTTGTTTTGGAATCATATATCCATTCCTCGTAGTGAAAATGTGCAAGGCGAGTATTTATACTTTTCATTTCATGATTTCCAAATCTAATACTTTTGGTTCCATCGGCTGAAAAAATCCTGTCTTGCTCAATTTTACCAGTGAATTTATTGAAATTGGTTTGATTGGGCCCCAAAAAATCATCCCAAGCATCTACGGCTTCAGTGGCTTTTATTTGATTTGGTAATTTAACTTCATCACCATATTTGACAATAGCTTTCGATATATCTCCTGTATCATCAGCTATCCTTACCATATCAGGTAGAGCTTCTAAACCTTCTGCCGCCGCCTTGGCAGCTTTCCTTCCTTTGGTTACAGCGCGCACGGTTTCGCCAACGCCGGCTACAAAAGGAATGAGGTCGACTGCATCTGCCGCGAGACCTACCCAAGCCCATGCATCGTCGGGATTTTTGCATACGTCTACTATGCTTACTGCGAGAGATACAATATCAAATGCAGTTTCCCAGAAGTTGCCCGAGTTATCTACACGCATTACAGGGTTGTTATCGCAATACGTGAATAGATTCTTGTCGGTCAGAGTCGTGGGAGTTAAGTTGAGCGACGTGTGGTTATCCGCACTCAAAAATCTACCGATAGCAGGATAGTAATATCTCGAGCCGAGGTAGTACATATAGAGCTCGGAGTCGTAATAGTAGCCCCTGTATCTAAAGGGATTCTTGCCCGCAGGAGAAGTTGCTGTTGCATTATTATGATATGATACACTGGTATTGCCCCACGCATCATAGACATACGAAACAAGCTTTGTTCCGTCGGCATCATATATGGCTACAACGTCACCGAATATATTCTTCTCATACCAGTAGGTATCCCAAGAATTAGCAGTTGCTGACTTGTATTTGAAGCCCAAAAGCGAGCCGTTTGCATCGTAAATGTAAAGAGTTACGTTGCCGTTTGTCTCCTCGCCAACAATGGTGCTGCCAGAGAGATAATAGTTAGTATTACCCTTCTTTGTACGAATGCCGTCGGAGTTGTATTGGAAACTAATATTTACAAGTCCAAGCAGTGCGCTTACAGACTTTACCTGCCTACCGTTCCACTCAATGGAAATGTTAATTCCCTTGAATTCAAACGACACGGGGTTGCCTATCTCGTCGTAAGTGGCAGAATCGTCGCCCATCTGAACGAGCAAATCTCCCCATTGGGAATTTGAATATTGGTAAGCCTTTGTTTCCGTCGGGTTGGTAGGCGTTACACCCTCTGCGGTAAATCCGTAGGTGCTCTTTGAGAGAATATTACCTGCGTTGTCATAGGTATAAACGTAAGTCTTACCAAGTGCTCCGTTATCCTCACGTATAAGCTGACCGAGGTTGTCGTAGACGTAGCGAGTCTCGTACGTTCCGTCGTGTATCTTGGTAATATTACCGTTACCGTCGTAGGTGTAAGTGTACGTTGTAGAGGTGCTGCCGAACGTGCTCTTGTACGTCGCTATCTGCGAGGAGGTATTACTGCCCGACGAGGTAAAGGTGTATTCCTCACCCTTACTTATGCTGCCGAGAGTAGAATTAATATTAGTAATTCTGTTGAAGCTATCGTAAACGTAAGAAACGGTTGCATCGGCACCCGAGCCGTAATTTATAGCCAAGCCCGTAAGCTTCTCGTCGGTAGAGTATGAATACGAATAAGTAATTGTATTATTATAACGTACGTTGTTATAAGTCCACGCAAATTTATTCTTGTATACCGACAAAAGCTCGTTATGAGGATTGTATATCATCTCCTCGGCATAGTCAACCGTAATAGTATTAGTATCGTATTCCGCAATGGAGATTATCTTGCCGCTTGCATTGTAGTTATATACAGTGCTCTTGCCCGTTAGGTGGTTATCTACTCTGTAAAGCTGACCGTCGTCAGTGTAAACGTAGCTGTATGCAGGCGTCTCTTCCGAATCATCGTATACACCGTATTGTATATTATCAACTGTATTATAACATACATGCTCAAGCATTTCAAGGGCATTGTAGTAATATTTTTCTACGTGACCGTTGCCGTATATTATATAATCAAGCTTTCCGTTATATTCGTTATACGTATACGTTACGAGAGTATTGTCTCCCGCACTTATACCCGTGCTTTTGCCGAAGATATCGTAAGAGAAGGTGTAGGCTGTGGTCAAAGAACTTTAGAACGCCTACATAAAAAGGCACTCTGTTGAAGCAGAGTGCCAAATAACATCAATGAAATTTCATTTCTAAATTTTATTTTGTTTAGGCCTACCTTTAAAGTAATTAACAATCTTTCCTGTTACGTACAGAATTAAAATGCCCAACCATATTAATGCGTTAAGTGTTAATAAACCTATTATTACGTTTTTAAAATTCATTCCGGGAGGGTTATTTCCCGCAGATGCTGCAATTACCATTGCACAACACCTTAAACAGTACTTAATAAACTCCCACATAATCGTATCTCCTTAAAAATATCACGAAAAAATCGAATTGCTAACTCCAGCTACCGTTCTAACAACTCCTGTTTTTATAAAAGGCATGCTCCACAAACTGGTGCCGATTTCGCCCCAAATTTGTTCCCATAAAAAGCGAAATACAAATATTGTTAAAATGCTCAAAATCGCCGTTATAGCAGTACCAACAACTTCGAATTCATCGTTATTGAAAAATACCTGATACCAAAATACTGACAATGTAAGCACAGAAATCAAGCAAAAAATTCTTCCGTGAATACATAAAACTATATGGGGAAAATATCTTTTTTTCATAAAACTACCAGACGAATATATTTTTTGTCTTCTTTTAATCAAGTGAGTTCAGATAAACTCGTATTCTTCTTTTCTATCGTTAAATGAATTATACCTCTATCTTTATTTTACCATAACGCGAGACTAGTGTCAAGAAAAACCGCTCGGACGATTTCTCGCCGAGCGGTGGTAAACGTTTTATAATGCCATTATTTCATTTGATTTGAATTGAAATTTTGTTTTTGTGTTTTCTGAGTCCTTTTTTCATTAAGTATTCAAATCTGTCAAAATTTAAAGTGAGACACTCAACAGTAAAGGAGCGCTTTTGCGTGCAGACCCTATACTTTTCAAGTCTATCCAATCTTTTGTTATAAATAGCATAAATAGCTTTAATTTCCGAGTATTCATATTTTCTTGTAATGAAAAAAAGATTACGATGGATAATGATGTCATCTTCAAAAACAAGTTTCCAACTAACCGAATAAGAAATGCACAAAAAGCCGAGAAATATAAAGATTGGTCCTGCTATTAAAACAAATATATCGCTTGCAAGATTTTCTCCAAAATTTCTTAATATTGTCCCGATCATTAAAATAGTAGCTAGCAAAGTGCCTACAATACCTATCCATAAGAAAAATCGTGGAAATTTTATGACATTGCTTGAAAGGTGTGCCGTTTGTGTCTTCACATAAACTAACCCAAGTATTATAGGAACAATACTGAATATTAAAGCATTAGCAATTAAAACGCTTTTCATTTAACCTCCAAGGAATGGTAAATGTTGTGCAAAAATATTAACTGTATTTCCAAGCAAATACCTTGCGCCCGAAATGTAAAGTTGAGTGGCGTGAACATTCATGGCTGCCGTTTGCCTTGAAATATATTTTTTTGAGTTGTTTTTTATTGTGCTCGCAAGTATTTTTTTGCTATCCACAAACTTTGTTACGTGCTTTCCATACTTTGCACAATCCGCACCTGCTCCCGATATTGATCCGGAAACTCCGCCGATGAGAGCGTTTACACCTGCTTTTTTCCAATCGACTTCTCCATTTTCAAAAATCAAATCGTTGCCTATACTAGATGCAGCGCCAATTGCTGCTCCGGTAGCGATAGATGCAATAGTTCCAATTCCAGTAGCGGCAAGCGCACCACTAACCGCCCCCCATGCAGCATCGTAAAAAACTTTGCCTTCGTTTACATTATTCCAATCGCCGTTGTTCTCAGCTAATTGGCTAAACACAGAACTTGCAGCTCCTATAGCAAATCCAATTATGGCACCTGCTAATAAGGCAGATATTAAAAAATTTCCACTTGGATCTGTGTACATTACCGGATTGTTCGAACAGTAAGCAAAAAGGTT
>JAFQOB010000117.1 GCA_017395725.1 Clostridia bacterium | reverse complement strand
TAGGTTTTTGCAATTTCTTTTTTCATGAATTGCCTCCGTATATGTGATATTATTATTGAATACTGAAAATAAAAAAATCCCGTGAATCAACACAGGACGTAAAAAACGCGGTACCACCTGAATTTGCACTTATAAAAAATACACACTCTATATGCCTGATAACGGGGCATAAGACCGTCGGATGCTACTTGCTTTTATGGAGTAAGCTTTCGTTCCGAGCTCAGCGGTGACACAAGACGGTACAAAATACGTTTTTTTCAGCCGATGAAAACGCTCTCTGTGAATTTGATGATCAACGCCTTTTAATCCGCATCAATGCTTTATACATCATTCATACCTTGATATTATAACATCAGCACAAAGGTTTGTCAATGATTTTTTGCGTTTTGCATAATAAATGTAAAAAAATATTTGTGCACGGCGGATTTGAAAAACGGGAGAAAATAAGAGAAAAAACGAGAAAAAACGAGCAAGTGAATATCTAAATTAAAAAAATCAAAAAAGTTTTGCAAAAACCCTTGACATAGCAGTATAGCTATGTTATAATTGCAAGGTCGAAAATGACAGATTATGCAAAAAAATAAAATTTATAATACATTTGGAGGAAATCTCAATGTCCACTTTTATGGCAAAGAAAGAAACAGTTGAGCGTAAATGGTATATCATTGACGCCGCTGACAAGCCCTTGGGCAAGACAGCAGTTACTGCCGCTACAATTTTGAGAGGTAAGCACAGACCCGAGTTCACACCTCACGTAGACTGCGGCGAATTCGTAATCATCATCAATGCAGACAAGGCTATTCTTACAGGTAAGAAGCTTGATCAGAAGTTCTACCGTCATCACTCCGGTTATGTCGGCGGTTTGAAGGAAGTAAGCTACCGTCACTTGATGGGTACAAAGCCCGAAATGGCTATGACCCTCGCAGTAAAGGGTATGCTTCCTCACAACTCGATCGGTGACAAGGCTATCACACGTCTTAAGGTATATGCAGGCGACAAGCACAATCACGATGCTCAGAAGCCCGTTGAATACAATGTAGGCGAATAATAGGAAAGGAAGTAAATGACGATGTATACAAGTGCTAAACCCTATTTCTACGGCACAGGTAGAAGAAAGAGCTCTGTTGCAAGAGTAAGAATCGTACCCGGCACAGGCGCTATTACAATAAACGGTCGTACAATCGACGAATATTTCGGTCTTGAAACACTCAAGCTTATCGTTAACCAGCCCTTTGCTGTTACCGAAACAGTAGGCAAGTTCGATATTATCGCAAACGTACGCGGCGGCGGTTTCTCCGGACAGGCAGGCGCGATCCGTCACGGCCTTTCCAGAGCACTTCTTCAGGCTGACGAAGCTAACAAGGCAGCTCTCAAGAAGGCAGGCTTCCTCACTCGTGACTCACGTATGAAGGAAAGAAAGAAATACGGTCTCAAAGCTGCACGTCGTGCAAGCCAGTTCTCCAAGAGATAATTACAGCCCCGAGGGCGACTATTTCAAAGAGTATTCAAAAACCCCGAAACCATCACGGTTTTCGGGGTTTTACTTTTGCTCAAATATCCGCTTTGGTGCAAATCATTTTAAAACACCCTATGACCGAAAGGCAATAGGGTGTTTTTGCATATTCTTATTAAACTGACCGACAAATTGGATTATTTGTTTCCATATTCTGTTGCGATATAAAACCATTCTTGAATTGCCGAAAGTGTTGCGATAGAGCATACAACTATGGCAATGTATTTTAATTCCACGAAGAATATTATCAAAGGAAATAGAAATAGCAGTAGTCCTGTTGCTTTGTTCATAATTGTATGTAGAGATAAAAACTGTTTTTTAGAAATATATCCCCATATAATATTGATAATCTTGATAATTGCGATTGTACCGCTCCATATCCATAACCACCAAGGAATATGAATGTTTGGCAATAATTTAATAAAAGATACTGCTACGAACACGAGGTCAGCCGCAGTATCAATTTTAGCCCCGAAGTCACTGACACTATTTGTCTTTCTTGCGATAGTACCATCTATCATATCACTAAAACCACAAAGGAGATATATGATATAAAACTTCAATGAACACACAGGAAAGAACAACAATAAAATACTACCGAGAATACGAAAACTTGTGATTATATTTGCAACATATTTTAGCATCTCTTCACCTAAAAGCTGAAATTTGTCAGTTAAGAATACACCAAATTAATAATGGCATATAGCAACTTATCAAAACTAATCTTTGCCAAAGACCGCCATATTGTAAAATAGTATTTGAAAACTTTTCTTTCTCCCCCATAACAAAGAAGCAAAAGAACACAAATGCCGCAACAAAGCATAAAAGTGAGATTATTCCTATAAAAAACTCAAAGATTTGCAACTGCAATATTGCTAAAAGCAAGGGGACAACGAGTAAAGCCATAAAACCAATAGCAGAAGAACCGCCATGAATTTTTGTTATTATATCCT
>JAFQOB010000116.1 GCA_017395725.1 Clostridia bacterium | reverse complement strand
TGACCTATTCTCAGAATATCTGAATAAAGCTTATCGGTTTGTGTTGTTGTAAGTGATGAATCGGTATAAAGATATACTTTTTTATAATCTGCATAACGGTCTGTTATTTTTTCGTATGTTTGGTTATTCATATAAAGTTTAAGATTTTTAGAACCGTTATCATGTATTACAGCTCCAACCGTATATTCAGTGTATTTAAATATGTAGCATCTTAACCTTTCTTTTAAAAGGTCTTTTCCCTGTAACAAATAATCGGGTTCCTCGGTTTTTGTGTAATAATCTGCGAGTTTTATTTTATCCCCGGGTTTGAATTTAAAATGAGTCGAATTATTAAATGAGTCGGAAATTATTATAGTGTTTTCTTGGGTTAGAATACTATCCAAATCACCTGAATGCTTTTGTTTTTTCAGAAAATCAATAACCTCTGTATCAGCAGCACAATAGTCTACATTGTCAAGTGCATAATAATCTTTGTCGTAAGGTAAGAGATTGGCTGTCGATTTTGTATTAACTTTTGGAACAAGAATATGTTCATAAAGTCCCATTACGGGAATATATGTTTCCTTAAATGTTCCTGTAATTCCATCAAACTCAAGAAAATAATCTCTATCTTTTTCACTGTATTTTTTGTTTCCTGTAAATGTAACTTCAAATTGGGGTTGTTCTGCAAAAAGCTTTTCTGTATTTAAGTTTGCACAAAAAACTCCACAAACAAATAAGGCTGAAAACAATACTCCCGAAATAATCAATACAGAATAATACTTAGCATATCTTATTAAACTTAAACCGATAAGTTTTTTCAAAGGATTCTTTACAAACAAATTAACTGATGTTTTGGGAGAAAACACGAAGTTGGAGTTATCTTTCGAGGAAACAAGCGAAATCGGTGTCTTCAAAGCCGTTTTAGTTATAACCAAAAGAACCGAAAGCGCATTTATAACAAGTGTCAGAACAAACACCTTTAAGCAATCAGCGATTTTAAAAACAAATTGAACTTCGGCGAAAGATGAAACAAAATAATTAATTAACACAGAAATAACAATCGAAGGTATAAATGTTAAGACGTCTATTACACTCATTTCCCAAAAAGAAGTATTGAATATCTTCTTTTTGTCTGCGCCGAAAGACATATATATTCCATAGTCAAACCTATAGTTGTTTGCTCTAATGTTATAAAGAATAGTAAGCAGGATAAAGGAAAAGACAGAAATAATAATCAAATAGATATTATAGAGTAAATTATTTTTTTGAATATTATTATCAAGCTCAAATAAAGGTGTTGGGGCGCAAAATACACTTCCGTGCTTTTCCAGTCCCTCCATATACTTTCTTTCAAATCGTTCAATTCCCTTTTGAGGTTCCTTCGCGAAGGCTATGTATACATCACATTTATAATCATAATCTTTTATATCGCCGTATTCTTTAATATCTTTTATATCAAAAAAATGGTCGTCTTTAAAATAATAGACTGCTGCTCTTTCTAAATAACGTCTTTGGTCGGCGTTCATATAATAAAATACGTAATGTGAATTATATTTTTCCGATACAGTTTCGCTCATATTAACTGAATTAATTCGAGCAGAAAAACAAATTACCCCAAGAAGTGTTTGTACAATGAAGAGGGCGATATAAAACCATACAAAGCGTTTGAAGTGAAAAGTGACGCTTTTGTAGGCAAGTTTAAAATTATTTTCAAGATACTCTTGTAATTTATCCACTTCGTTAACCCCTTCCCTACTAATTTAAGTACCATGTTTTTTTTAGTTTCTTTTTTAAAATAAAATAACAAATAACAATACCGGTAACAGCACCAAATAAGTCTAACCAAGCATCGAGTAACATAGAGCCTCTGCCTGTAAAATATTGAATCGTCTCGTCGGACATTGCGATCAAACACGAAAACAGAACTGATTTTATAGCATAATTAACATCAAGCTTTTTATCAAAAACAGAATAACCGCATACTGAAGCTCCGAGAACAAAAAATTCAGCAAAATGAGCAGCTTTTCGTATGAATACGTCACTTGTCATAATAGGTAATTTACAGGCTTCTAAAATTCCATTAATAAAACCTAACAATCTACCGCTTGATTCTGCAGACTCCTCTATACTTGGGAGTGAATTGCTGAATATAAATGCAATAATTCCAACCAAGTATAAAATATATACAACTTTAATAAATAATTTTTTACTCATTGTCCACCTTTTTAATCGCCTCAGCAAAACTTACACCGTCAATATCATTTTGAATATCAAAAATATCCAAAACAGTCTTTCCAATATCAGCAAAGCTATCTCTTGTCCCAAGGTTTACAGGTTTAATGTTATTTCTGTATAGTAACATAGGTGTATATTCTCGAGAATGGTCTGTGCTTTCGGTTTCAGGGTCACAGCCGTGATCTGCGGTTATTATTAAAATGTCATCGGTTTTTAATTTGCTAAGGAAGATACCTAACCACGCATCAAATTCATTCAGTGCATTTGTGTATCCATCTGTGTTGTTTCTGTGTCCATATAAAGAATCGAACTCTACTAAATTGACAAAACAAAGACCGTTAAATTTTTCTTCGCAAAGCTTTAAGGTTTTGCTCATTCCGTCGTCATTAGAAACAGTAGGAATTGCTTTTGTTATTCCCTTACCCGCAAAAATATCATTGATTTTTCCAACGGCAATAACATCGAAACCGCTATCCTTCAAAAAGTCAAGAGCAGTTTTGTTTGGTGGCGTAACAGAAAAATCATGTCTATTTGCTGTTCTTGTGTAATTAGGATATTCTCCAACAAAAGGACGTGCTATTACTCTACCTACAGCATGTTCTCCAACAAGCATATTTCTTGCGATTTCACAGTGTTTATATAATTCCTTTATCGGCACAACAGATTCGTGTGCGGCTATCTGAAAAACGCTGTCAGAAGATGTATAGACAATAAGCTCTCCTGTTTCTTCGTGCTGTTTGCCATAATCCAGAATAACCTGTGTTCCGGAGTAGGGTTTATTACATAGGACTTTTTTTCCTGTCTTACGTTCAAATTCGTTTATAATTTCATCCGGAAAACCATTGGGATAGGTAGGAAAAGTTTTTTCGGAAACAAGTCCCATAATCTCCCAATGTCCAACGGTCGTGTCCTTGCCGTTAGATTTTTCGGCCATACGAGAAACAATCGCCTTATGATTGATATCAGCCATAAAGTAATCATTCCCCTCAATATTAAATAGACCTAAACTGCAAAGATTTGGGATATTTAATTTTTCTGAATTATACAATGAACGCAAAGTGTTACTTCCGCTGTCATTATATTTGGCAGCGTCGGGAAGTTCACCTATCCCTAAACTATCAAGCACTATAACAAAAACTCTTTTCATAAAATCACCTACGCAAAAGACTGTACAACTATTATATAATAACTCAGACAAGGTATAAACAGTATTTTGTAAATTTACAAAAAACTGACACAAGTGTATCTCCAAGTGTCAGTTCTTAAAAATTAATCAAACAATTCTGTTGATAAATAACGTTCTCCGGTATCTGTAAGAATAACGACAATATTTTTGCCTGTGTTTTCCGGACGGAGCGAAAGTTTTGTTGCAGCACATAATGCGGCTCCGGCTGATATTCCGACAAGAACGCCTTCGGTCTTAGCGAATAATCTACTGTATTTAAAAGCATCATCATCTTCAACACAAATCACTTCGTCATATAAAGATTGATTAAGTACTTTTGGTATAAAATTTGCACCTATGCCCTGAATTTTATGGGGAGCGGCATTACCACCGGACAATAGATTTGAAGATGCAGGCTCTACGGCGATAACTTTTATATTGCTGTTCTTCGATTTAAGATATTCACCTGCACCGGTAAGTGTTCCGCCTGTGCCGACTGTCGCCACAAATATATCCACGTTTCCGTCTGTGTCTTCCCAAATTTCAGGACCGGTCGTTTTTCTGTGTGCATCGGGGTTAGCATAATTATCAAATTGTCCCGGAATAAAGCTGTTCGGGTATTTTTTCGAAAGCTCCTGTGCTTTTTCTATAGCTCCCACCATTCCGAGTGATGCCTCTGTTAATACAATATCTGCACCATAAGCCTTTAAAAGCTTACGTCTTTCAATTGACATACTTTCCGGCATAGTGAGTATAAGCTTATATCCCTTAGCTACAGCAACTGCGGCGAGACCAATACCCGTATTACCGCTCGTAGGCTCAATAATAACGGAACCGGCAGTTAATAAACCTTTATTTTCTGCGTCTTCAATCATCGAAAGAGCTACCCTGTCTTTTGCACTTCCGCCGGGATTCATATTTTCGAGTTTAGCAAGTATTCTTGCCTTAGCATTAACGCTCTTGACGAAGTTTTGAGCTTCTATAATGGGTGTATTACCGACAAGTTCGGTAAAATTCTTTTTTATGTTCGCCATACACTTGTACTCCAAATAATTTACTTAACTAAATTATATATCATAAACACCTATAAATCAATACAAATAAACAAAAAAAGCGGGGACAATTCCCCGCTAAATTTTATTAGAACTTTTCAGTCCATTCTTTCATATCAACAACAGAACCACCGTTTACTCTTGAATTTTCTGCAGCAAGAGCTACAAAATGGCTTTCTATTGATTTGTCGATATATGTAACAGAGGGTGATGTTTCGCCTTTACCAAAGAGATTAATAATGCTCTTTATAAGACCAATATCACCGCCGCCGTGTCCGCCTGTATCACCGGCTCCGTCCTTTTTAGACGAATTATGAGGATTAAATATTATAGGTTCTTTGCCAAATACTGTCAATTTGATTTCATCAGATGCCCACTTACCAATAATTTCACCGTGAGTTCCTCTGATTCTTATTGACCTGTCGGTATCCGCCGAGAATGCTGACATAGTAAAGTTAACGGTAACGTTATCTTCAAGCAGCATATTTACTATCTGGTTATCAACAACGTCATTATCACACTTATAAACACATCTACCGTAAGGTCCTGTCTTCAAAGCTTCGGTTACATTTTCTATCGTTGGGTCTTTTCCCATAACAACTTTTCGCGGCCAACCGTAATAACCGTTCTTCAAACCTATAGGACCGTCAATGTAGAATTTTTTAACCTCATAAGGACATTTTGCCTTAACTTCCTCAGGACAATTACAGCAACGGTCGGCAGAACCCTCGGGGGCATTTTCGGGTTTAAAATGTTTAAGAGATCCAAAAGAAGAAACTTTGAGACATTTTTTGCCTAAAAGCCAAAGAAGAATATCCATATCGTGACAGCATTTTGCAAGTATCATAGGACTTGTCTCGTTTGAATTTCTCCAGTTACCACGAACGAAACTGTGAGCCTGATGCCAATATCCAACAGCCTCTTCTGCGTTAACTGTTACTATATCGCCTATAACTTTTGAGTCAATAAGCTCTTTGAGCTTGGAGTAGAACGGTGTATACCTGAGAACATGGCAGACAAGAACTTTTCTACCGCATTCTGCAGCCTTTTCAGCAATCTTTTTACACTCTTCAAGGGAAGGAGAAATAGGCTTTTCAAGTATGATATCATATCCTTTTTCGAGGGCGGGAATTGCCGAGTGAAAGTGATCTCTGTCCTGATTACAAATAAATAGTAAATCTGATAATTTTGGTTGTTTCAAGAGCTCTTCCGCGCTGTTAAAACGCATTTCTGACGGAATACCGTGCTCATCTCCGCAAAGATTTAGCTTAATAGGGTCAATATCAGCAACTGCAACAACTTTAATCTGCTCAGGAAATTTTAACAATCTTGATCCATAAGCTAATCTTCCTCTTGCGCCTGTACCGATAATTGATGCTGTAATAATTTTACTCATTATATTCTCCTCCATAATATAGGTGTTATTTTTGGGTGAGGTCAACAGTTAGAATCTATCTGTCCATTCTTCCATATCAATAACTTCGCCCCCGTTAAGACGAGAGTAATCTGCAGCAAGAGCTACAAAATGGCTTTCTATTGACTTATCGATATATGTAACTGCCTTGCTTGTTTTGTTGTACGCAAAGAAATCGACAATACTTGCTATAAGACCGCTATCACCGCCGCCGTGTCCGCCTCTGTTGGATTCTTTGGTCTGCGTATCGTATACAACGGGGGACTTTCCAAACTCAGTAACTGTGATTGTATGTCCTTCCATATCACCGAGAATTTCACCAAATACACCTCTAATGCGTATTGTTCTTCGAATTGAGGGGCTGAATGCAGACATTGTGAAGTTTACTGTGATATCATCTTCATAAATCATATTAATAATCTGGTTATCAACAACGTCATTATCACAGTGGTATACACATCTGCCAAATCTACCCGTTTTCAAAGCTTCGGTTACGTTTTCAACGTTAGGAGCAACGCTTACAACTTTCTGAGGCCAACCGACTTGCCCAGCCTTGATTCCGCGAGGTCCGTCAAGATAGAATTTTTCACAATCATATGGGCATTTTGCTCTTACTTCGGCGGGACAGTCAAAGCATCTTGCTGCAGCCCCCTCCGGAGCTTTTTCTGCCTTAAAGTGATTCAAGCTTCCAAACGAGGAAAGTTTAACACACTTTCTATCTAAGAGCCAACCGATTATATCCATATCGTGACAACATTT
>JAFQOB010000115.1 GCA_017395725.1 Clostridia bacterium | reverse complement strand
AAGTATACTCTGTAATGCTTCGGCAGGGGAATACGTTGGATTTACTCTTATTGCCGCAAATGCATTGTATTTGGAAATGGCTTTGGGAACTCTTGTTGCAAATGCAAGATATATGCTTATGAGCTGCGCCATAAGCCAGAAACTCGAAGCTACCCTTTCCTTAAGGCACAGAATGGGCGTTGCATTCTGCCTGACCGATGAAATTTTTGGAATATCTATTGCAAGACATAACTATTTAAATCCAAATTACCCTTACGGCGCTATGTTTGTTGCAACAAACGGTTGGGCTTTAGGAACGTTACTCGGCATAATTGCAGGTAATATTCTGCCTTTAAGACTTGTTAGTGCGTTCAGCGTTGCATTGTACGGTATGTTTCTCGCAATAATTATCCCTCCCTCTAAAACAAACAGAATTGTTTTAGGAATAATTATAGTAGGTTTTATATTGAGTTATCTTTGCTCAATACTTCCCTTTGTATCAAACCTCTCCGAAGGTACAAGAACAATTATACTTACAGTGGTTATATCAACTGCAGCGGCTTTTTTATTCCCTCACGAAGACGAGAATGAGGAGGAAGCAAAATGAGAGGCAATATATATATTTACATAGCAATAATGGCACTCGTTACGTATCTAATCCGTGTCGTTCCCCTTACTCTTATAAGAAAACAAATAAAGAACAAATATCTGAAATCTTTTCTTTACTACGTTCCTTACGTTACGTTAGCTGTAATGACGTTTCCCGCTATACTCCACGCAACACAAAGTATCTATTCAGGTTTACTTGCTTTAATTATTGGGGTAGTTGTGGCGTGGTTTGGTTTTGATTTATTTAAAACAGCTGTCTCTTGCTGCTTGATAGTTCTTATTCTCGAATTTTTTATAGTTTAATACAGAAAATGAGTGTGGACAAAATCCACACTCATTTTTATATATACAAACCTTTTTCTTTTAGCAAATCAATAACGTCTTGTTTTTGTATAAACTTTTTATATTTTTCAACGTACCTTTTTAAAAGCTCTATGTTTATAGGTTTAGGACTATTTCCCGCAACCGCTTCAAAGTTCTTATGGAGTAGTTTTTCGCAAACGTCTTGGGGGAGATTTAATCCCTTGGTTTTAATATCAACTACAGTTAGCTCTTCACCGGTTGTTATAAACCTATATACCTGTTCCAAACGGGCAGAATTTACAGCACTTCCCGGGAATGATACGTCTGTTCCGTAAGATATTCTGTCAGCATATTTGATAAAGAAATCGCGGTAATACTCATTTCTGTCCCTAAAGGCATTGTACATTTCAGCCCCCGGAGTCAAATCAATTCCGACGTTTTCATATTTTTCAAACAGTTCAATAAGCCACTCGGGATGCTCGGAGTAAAAGAAGAAGTGAGCAAAGGTAACTTTCAGTTTGGGGTGGCGATTCAGTACGTTATAAACCATTTTATATATATCTTCCCAGGACATAAAATCGCCCTCTCCGTAATACCACCCTTTTGCAAGGTGTCTTGGATGTATTCTGTTTAAATCCCAAAATGAGTCGGGGTCTGCCACGTGCCAAATAATATGAGTGCCGTCTTTTTCGCATTT
>JAFQOB010000114.1 GCA_017395725.1 Clostridia bacterium | reverse complement strand
CGGAATAGTGCCAAAAAGGTTTTTGGTTGCCGCGCTCATTGTTGTAAGTGAGTGCGTTTTTAATTTACAAACGTTTACAATAACATCTGCATTGGCTATAGGGGAGATTATATTAAATACTTTGCATACTTTTCCGTCATGGTTTGAAATTTGTTCTGCAGTTGTGTCTGTATTAAGATTTACACCGCATTTTTCTGCAACTGCAGTCATTCCTGTTGATTTATAAATAACATTTAATGCCGTAGAGTTATAGGGACCTCCGGGACTTTCTGCAATAGTTATGGAACTCGGTTTATACGCCTTAATTACATCTATTACGGCTTCCATTACAACGGGGTGTGTAGTAATGGATTTCTCTGGGGAAGCCTTCAGAAGAAGATTGGGCTTTATAACTACGTTTTTATTTTCAAAAAAGGTAGAATCATCTAAAATTTTTGAGAAGTGATTTTCGAGAATATTTTTTATTCTTTCATAGTCGTATTCATTGCATTTATTTACTGCAACAGGTAAATTTTTAAAATTGCTGTTCATATTATAATTCTACTTTCTTTTTTTAGTAAGAGCTGGGGATAATTCACAAAGAATTGTTGAACCAAGGATAAGTACCGTACCCACAATTTCATATATACCCATCGATTCTTTCAGAAGCAATGCTGAAAGGAGTATTGCAAAAATAGGGTCAATATAGCTGTAAAGTGCCGCAGTTTGTGCATCTAATCCCGAGAGCGAACCAAAGTATAAATAATACGTTATACCCGTGTGTACAACACCTACAACAAGAAGTAAACATAAAGATGTTGTATCAAGGCTTATTGATGAAAAATCTTCTGTTAAATATGTATAGGGAAGTAGTACTATACCTGCAATACCGAGTTGGTATATAGTTTTATCAACAGGAGAAATATCTTTAATTTTCTTGTTTAAAAGAATAACACATGCATAAAGCAATGCGGCACCAAGACCAAATAGAACACCTTTCGTTTCTTGTAGTGAACCTAAGCCGGTTTTAAGACACCCGAAACAAAAAACATACCAAACAAAGCTACTATAACGCTAATTATTTTGATTGAGGAAAGCTTTTCTCTCAAAACTAATGGGGATAAAATTATAACAATCACCGGCGCCATATAGTAACAAAGTGTAGCTACGGCAACAGAAGTATAATTATATGATTCAAAAAGCAAAATCCAGTTAAAACCGATAAAAGCTCCGGATAATATTAAATACAAAAAATTATTCTTTAAAGCCGAAATCGATAATTTATTCTTCTTTATAAGTATAACGACCAATAAAAAGACCATTCCTATAAAACCTCTCGCCATCGCAATGACAGAAGAGGGGAGCTCTATGTATTTTCTGAAAATTCCAATTGTCCCAAATATAATCATCGAGAGTATCAATTGAATTTTGGGTGTGTTGTTTGATAGTTTCATAAATTTAACCTTTATCAGCCGGAAATATTTCTAAGTCGATTATATAGAATAAAAATTAATGTCTAAATTAGTCGTTGGAATAACAGCTCAATCGTTTATATAGCACCAAGAATGCTGCCAATTGAAGTCCAAATGTTATAATCCAAGAAATAATGTACGAAAGAAACAGACATTCGGGTGTATGAAATTTTTCAATTCCGAAAATTGTATAAATCCATAAAAGTCTTATACCGCAAATTCCGAGAATTGAAATAACCATAGGGGCAAGGGAAGAACCTAAGCCTCTTAAGGCTCCTGTAGTCACCTCGACTAAACCGCAAATAAAATACGGTAAACATATAAACGCCATTCGTAAAAGTCCGTATTCTATAGCTAATGCGGAGTCGGTTATATAAATACTCAAAAGCTGTCTTCCAAAAAGATAAAATACACTGCCTAATACAAAGCCTGAGACCGAAACGGAAACAGTACATGTCCAAAATATCTTTTTAATTCTCTTGAATTTGCGAGCACCTGTGTTCTGTCCAATAAAATTAACAGCAGCTTGTTGAAACGCGGCTAAAAGGACGTATACAAAGCTTTCGAGGTTTGCGGCGGCTGAGTTTCCGGCTATAAAATCTTCACCAAATGAATTTACCGAAGATTGAATCAAAACGTTAGATATGGAGAAGAGGGCACCTTGTATTCCTGCAGGGAGGCCTATTCTTATAATTCTGAGTAACTCATCTTTGTGAAAACGAATATCCTTCAAAACCAACTTGCAGTCATCAGTTCTTTTGCATAAAGTTATGACAACCATAACGGCGGAAAATGCTTGAGCAATAATCGTTGCAAGTGCTACACCGGCTACGTTCATATCAAACAGTGTAACTAATATTATATTAAGTGTAACGTTTATAACTCCTCCGATACTCAAAAAAATCAAGGGCGATTTCGTGTCTCCGACTGCTCTGAGTATTGATGCACAAAAATTATAAACCATACTGAACGTTATTCCACAAAAGTAAATCTGCATATAAACAGATGCAAGCTCCAAAACATTTTCAGGAGTACCCATAAGACGAAGAAAAGTTTTAGAAAAAAGTACTCCGAAAACGGTCAAAAACACACCGCTTACAAGAGCTGTTGGTAAAGCAGTGTGCACTGTTTTGGTTACTGCATCCTTGTTGTTGCACCCAACGGCGTGTGCAACAGCTACACCTGAACCTACTGATAATCCTAAAAATAAATTAATTATAAGATTTGTAATTGAACCTGTTACCCCAACTGCACTTACAGACAAGCTGCCACAGAATTGTCCGACAACCACGAGGTCAGTTGCGTTAAAGAGTAGTTGCAAAACACTTGTCAAAAAAATCGGAAGTGTGTACTTTAAGATGTTGGGAAGGATTGGACCGTTCAACATATCAATTGATTTGTTTTTTGTAGCCATTATAAATACCTATATTCTACTGCATCGTTGATGTTTGTTAAAAGCTTCATAAGATAAACAGCATAAACTATGTTTATTAAAAAGTCTATAACCCCAAAGGAAGGGTAATTAAACAAAGTAAATGTTCTAACTATGCTCGAAATACAACTAATAACCCCTAGTGCAAATACTAAAACATTATTCTTTTTTAAATTATCTTGTTGTTGTTTTCTTGCTAACGATATACTGTTTAATTCATTTACACACGAACCCGTATGGAAATTTATAACTTTTCTTAATGAGTCAAACAGAGAGTAAGTTAATACTATTTGAACAACATATTTAATAGTATTTAATGCTGATACATAGCTGAATGAATTGTACGCCTCAATATTCGTCCAAATATTTACAGAAGGGAACTTTATTGCAAACACGCACAAGAAGCTCCAAGAAAGAATCGTTGTTACAAGATAAATTGAAGATACAATCATAAGAGACTTTACTTTGTTGTGTTTTTTTAACACAAGAGCAGCAAACAAGAAAAACATAGCTCCAAAAAAGTCAGGAATAACGTTAACTAAGTCAATCAGATAGTCGGTCATCAAAAATCCGCCAATCATTATAAATGTAAAGGACAGTTTAATTGCTCTTCGTATAAAGAGTCCTTCCTGAGGTAAAATTTCTGTGTTATATCTGTTTACCAAGGAAGTCATCAAGTTTTTATCATTCTTTATTCCATTAAAATACTTTACTGCATAAACAAGCCATATAATTCCTAGAAGCCCTGTGATCAGAAAGTTCGCACCCACAAGCAAGCTTTTGTAGTTTGAAAGGTAAAAACCGCCGGTTAACGAAACAACGTTTGAGCTATCGGGATTAGAAATAAACGACAAGTCGGGTAAGAAAGCAAGAGTTGCTTTTACTATAATAAACGCTGTTGTCAGTGTGGAAAATTCACTTTGGTTTTTGAACAAAATAGATGCATTCGTTCTATCTCCAAGGTAAACAAAACCGTTTAAAAGTGCTTTGAAAGCCGGAAGTGTATAAATAAAATCCAACACCGCAAAAGTGAATGAAAAAATTAAAACGTAACCTTCTCCTCCGTTTTGATTACCAAAAAAGGGAACTGTAAACATCAGAAAGAACTTAACTATATGAATATATAAAACTTTTTTAAAAGCTTTTCTTGCATCATATAATCCGGGGGTTAAGTCTGCCAACTTGTTTAATCCGATTATAATTAAAATGCAACCCAAAAAGTCGGGAAGTATATCTATTATGCTAAAATTAGGCAAAAAGAAGAAAATAAATCCCGCTATTATATAAGATAAACCCAAGATTATTCCTCCTTATGTTTCTTTGTGAAAAATGTACGTTCTTTTTCAGGCATATCTTCATCGCCCTCTTGGCAAATCCACATATAGCATGAAAATATTAGGGCGAGGTTTAGAAAACGCCATAGGTAATTGAATATAAATAAAACTAAAGTAAACGAAAAGTTTACTTCAAGATGTTTGTAAACATCTTGAATGAACGGGAGGGGGAGTGAAATTATAAGCATTGTTGCGTAATAAACAACCATTAAAATTATATTTCTTTTTGCTTTAGCCTGTATAGATTTCACTTCTGTTTCAACTGCAATTTTATAGATTGCGATTAGCAATAACAGATTATAGACTATAATCAATGCCTCATATGCGTAATCCCAAATTTCTCTAATTTCTGTTAACATTCCAAAGATATTAACAAGCTGTAATGTAAGATTTAAGATACTTGCAGGAAATATAACAGAATAATATCTTTTTAGGTTTTCCCAACCGCAACCGTATTCAGCGAGGCTTCTTATGCCTATATACGTTATTATAAACCCAAATAAATCGGGCGGTAGATTGAGTGTTTCTTTAAATGGTAAGCTAAAGAAAAGCAAGTACCCAATAAATAAAAGACCAAAGCCCATATTATCACCTGAATTTTATTCTTCTGTATTATTTTCGTTTGCTCCGCAGCATTTTTTGTATTTCTTTCCGCTTCCGCAAGGACAAGGGTCGTTTCTGCCAACCTTTTCGCCTTTTCTTATTGGCTTTTTCACTGTTTGTTCTCCGGAAGAGCCTACAAAACCTGCGTTTGTTACTTTAGCAACAGCTTCACGCTTGATTTCGCGAACTCTTGGAACAACAGATAATATACCGCGTGCAGTATCTTCGCATATTGCATTGTTCATTTCATCGAACATATCCCCGCCTTGAATCTGATATTCTTTAAGCGGGTCTCTCTGTGCATAAGCGTGAAGTCCCACACTGCCTTTGAGGTCATCCATTGCGTCTATGTGGTCCATCCAATGCATATCAACCGCCTTGAGCAAGATAACACGTTCAACCTCTCTCATTTGGTCTGTGCCAAACAGCTCTTCTTTTTGAGCATATAATTCATCTGCTCTTTGTTCAAGAAGCTCAATGACAGAATTTGTCGAAAGGGAATTATCATTATTTTCAGTGAAATCATCTGCGCGGCAAAGTGTGCCGTAGAAATATTTCTTTAATTCTTCTAAATTCCAATCGTCTCTGTTTTCGCCGGGCATAAATGAGTTTACTGCGTTGGATATTGTAGAAGAAATCATATTTCTAATCTTTTCTTTCAGGTCGAGACCGTCAAGAACCATAGCGCGTTGTTTATAAATAACAGTACGCTGTTGATTCATTACGTCATCATAATTCAAAACATTCTTACGTCGTGTAAAGTTTTGAGCCTCAAGACGCTTTTGCGCAGATTCAATCGAATCTGAAACAATTTTTACATCTATAGGTTGGTCTTCCTCAAGACCAAGTTTATCAACCATACCCAATATTCTATCGCTGCCGAACAGTCTCATTAAATCATCTTCAAATGAAATAAAGAAGCGTGATTCACCGGGGTCCCCCTGACGTCCCGAACGGCCTCTAAGCTGGTTATCAATACGTCTGCTCTCGTGTCTTTCTGTACCAATTATAAAGAGACCGCCTGCATCGCACACTTGTTTAGCGAGAGGAGCTATTTCTGCTTTATATTTTTCAAAGAGCGTTTTAAATACTTCTCTTGCATCAAGTACTTCCTGAGAAACAGACAGGGAAGAACCCACAGCTAAGCCGACCGTTTCTTCATCATAGCCCATTTTGTACATCTCTTGCTTTGCCAAAAATTCAGGGTTACCGCCAAGCATAATATCAGTACCACGACCTGCCATATTCGTAGAAATGGTTACTTTACCTATCTTACCCGCGTCAGCAACAATTTCAGCTTCTTTTTCGTGATATTTAGCATTAAGAACCGTATGTTCAATACCTTCTCGTTTGAGTCTTCTTGAGAGTTCTTCGGACTTATCAACGGAAACAGTACCAACAAGAACAGGTTGTCCTTTTTCGTGACATTCAATTATCTGTTTTACAATGGCATCATACTTGCCCTTTGTGTTTTTATATATAACGTCATTATGGTCTTTTCTTATCATAGGTTTATTCGTAGGAATAACCACAACGTCTAAGCTGTATATTTCACGAAATTCATTTTCTTCAGTTTGAGCAGTACCCGTCATTCCTGAAAGTTTGTTATAAAGCCTAAAATAGTTTTGGAACGTTATTGTAGCAAGGGTTTTATTTTCCTTCTGTACCTGTACGTGCTCTTTCGCTTCAATTGCCTGATGGAGTCCGTCGGAATATCTTCTTCCGTGCATAAGTCTACCAGTAAAGGTATCAACTATTATAACTTGACCGTCCTTCAGCACGTAATCAACATCGCGTTTCATTACGCCGTGAGCCTTTATCGCTTGGTTAATGTAGTGCGCAAGTTCAGAGTTCTCGGGGTCAGAAAGGTTTTCGATTTCAAAAAACTTTTCTGCTTTTTCTACACCTGAAGCAGTAAGAATTGTTGTTCTTGCTTTTTCGTCAACAATATAATCTGCATCAATATCATCAGTACTTTCTTTTTGGTCGATTTCTTTAATTCTGAACTCTCGCATACCTTTGACAAGCTTGTTCGCTCTGTCGTACATATCGGTCGATTTTTCGCCCTCGCCCGATATAATAAGCGGTGTTCTTGCTTCATCTATAAGAATAGAGTCAACCTCGTCTACAATCGCGAAGTTGTGCCCCCTCTGTCCCATGTGTTCCTTATAGATAACCATATTATCACGCAAATAATCGAATCCAAATTCGTTGTTGGTTCCGTAAGTGATATCGCATAAATAAGCCTTTTGCTTTTCTGCTTTCGTTTGGTCATGAATAATAAGACCTGTAGTCAAGCCGAGAAAGCCGTATACACGTCCCATTTCTTCTGCACCTAAACGAGCAAGATATTCATTTACAGTAACAACGTGAACACCCTTGCCTGATAAAGCGTTAAGATAAGCGGGAAGAGTAGCTACAAGAGTTTTACCTTCACCTGTTTTCATTTCTGCAATTCTGCCTTGATGAAGTATTATGCCACCCATAAGCTGAACTTTAAAGGGGCGCTTACCGAGCACTCTGTCATCTGCTTCTCTAACCAACGCAAAAGCATCAGGTAAAATATCGTCAAGGGTTTCGCCATTTGCAAGACGTGCCTTAAGAGCAGGTGTACATGCTTTCAATTCTTCATCTGTCATTGCGGCATACTTTTCTGCTAAACTCTCTATTTTTTCTACGATAGGCATTATTTTTTTGATTTGTCTATCGCTGTATGAGCCAAATATTTTGTTTATCAATCCCATTCTGTGAATCCTCTTTTCAATGCATATTATAATACCATTATATTATACTATATATATTTTAAAAATCAAGTAATATATTTTTAAAGAAAATGCTTTTTTT
>JAFQOB010000113.1 GCA_017395725.1 Clostridia bacterium | reverse complement strand
TATTATTCAAAAATCAACGGACTCTTAAGAATACCTGCGGGCTTTAGCTGATATTCATACATCCACAATGGACCGCCGTCTCTCCATGAGTTAGGGCTCTGATAGAAGTAAACGCCGGGGGTGTGGTGTACCTGAGCGAAGCCATTCTGCCTTGTACCGTAGAGCTTAAGACCAACCTTATGCTTACCGGGAGCAAGACCGTCTTTTTCAAAGGTGTAGGGTGAGAAGATAATATTGCCGGAGAGCTCGTCATCAACGTATACGTCGATAAGACCGCCTCTGTACTGTTCCGTGCGAACTGCAAGCTTACCGTCGTTGCCGACTTCAACGTCAAACTCATAGGTAATGTTGCCGGTGTAGAAGGGAAGACCCTGATTAACTATATTACCGAAGGCGAGTTTATCAACCTTTTTGATAATAGTTTTAACGCAACCGTCAACGCGAACACCGAAGTCGCCGATAAGATAGAACCATTCAAGGTTAGTGCGTTCACCCAAGGGAACAGTAACTTCAAGAACGTTTTCGCCTTCGACGATAGCAGTTAGGGGCACCGTTTCAATAGCCTTGTCAACGTACCAGCCGTCTGCTTTAGCAGTAATAGTGTTGCCGTTGAATACAATTTTGGAGTTTTCAGGTTCTTCTATTGCAAGCTTTGCACCCTCGTAATATATTTCCGAATCAAATGCCATACGGAGATATATTTCGTGTTCGGGAGCCTTAGGCGTTATCTTGTATGGCTGTGTAACCTCTTTCATACGGAGGGGGATGCCTACAGCCTTTCTACAAGCATTGTCGAGTCTGAGGAATTCTTCTGTGGGGTGCAATTCACCGCCGTCGAAGGAGTATTCAGCCATATCAAGAAGCAGTGCGTTAGGCTCATCAAGCTTAACGGGAACTTTTTTGGTGATGATTCTTCCGTTTGACTTAGGATAGTTTATGGGAAGAGCACCTTCGTTTTTGCCGTCTGTAAGGCGGAGAAGCATACTGTCGTGCATATACCACATTCTTTCAAATATGGTTTTGCCGTTTTCGTATTTAGCGGGAATAGGTCTAATTTCACCTGTCATAGTGTCATACTCTTCAAGTGAATAGGTTCCGTTGAGGGCAACTCTGATGATTCTCGTGGGGTCAACGTCGGGAGTGGTTGGGTCAAGTGATTTAGTAACGAAAAGCCACTTGCAGTCGTTATCCTGACGAAGCTGATACATCATATCTGCCGTTCTTGTTCCGTTGGGAACGTGGAATGCTATACCGCCGTAGGTTCTAATTATACGCGTGTCGATAAATCTTTGGTCTTCAAGAGCATTAAGAATATCGGACTTTGTAAAGCTTACTTTTTTACTTATGTTATATAGTGCTTGAGGTCTGTCGGAGATTTTTGCATCAACGTATTTGGGACACTCGCCGAGGAATATAAGATTACCGCCCTGTTTCTTGAATTCTTCAAGTCTTTCGAGGGTTGTTGAACGCAAGGTCTGACAACCGGGAACGATGATGGTGCTGTATTCCATTTCGCCGACCTTAAGGGGAGAACCGCCGTTCTTACAGAAATCGGGAAGAAGAGATTCGCTTATGAAGTCGAAGTCAATCATACCCATAAGAAGCGTGTCACCTAACATACGGTGATTGCTTTCAAGCTGTCTTCTTACAGCGTCGGTCTGGTTGGAGGGACCCCAATTTATCCAATAGCTTTCGATGGGGTGAATGACAGCGACGTTAACCTGAGGCTTACCTCTGGTTAGGGCGGTGTTAAGTCTTGCGAAGTGTGTTTCAATGATGTTATAACGCTTCCACCAAGGGCTCTGATAGCCGATACAAGCGGGATAGTCTCTCTTGGCCTCACCCTTCATACTCATCCATGTAAGGTGGGGGACACGTACTGTAATACCGAGAGCAGCCTGCCAGTCGCCCTGTAGTTTGTGACCTCTGAAATCCCAGTCCCAACCGGTAACGCCGTATAGCTCGGAAAGTACTGCTTCGCCGCCCTGCTGATGCATAACGGAAGCACACTGTTTAGCTGTGTTGAACTCGTGTCTGTTGCAAAGTAGGTCCATACCGGGCATTTTTTTGAAGGAACGGTAGCCTCTCATAGCCTCGCCGATATATTCGGTCTGTCTTTCGAGGGTATCCTCGTGCATAAGGTGACCGCCAAGCATAATGTTGTGGTTGTCACACCAATCACCGATGGTGTCGCAGAAGGAGGATACGAATAGCTCCGTTACAAAATCGTGGAACTTATATCTTGTGTAGGAAGGCTTTCCTTCGGGCAATTCCCAGAATACTTCGGGAAGACTGTCAAGAATGTCAAATCCGCAGAAATCCTTGAATTTTTCGGGGAAATCGTTAGTCCAAGGGAGGAATACGTCTTTGACTTCGTCAGCAAAGGCAAGAGTACCCTTAACGGCAAACTGAGGCTCGTCTGTGAAGATAGAGGGAACGGTTTTACCGAAGTCTTCGCCAAATTCAGCATAGTATTTTTCGTGAGTTGTTTCAATAAATTTTTCAATAGCCTTTTTGTTGAGCGTGTCAACGTAGGGGCTGTTGTTGAACCAAGGTGAGGGTATAGCAGCCTCGTTGTAGGCGTACCATTTTGTTCCCTCGGCGGAGTCGTTTTCCGCTATTCTTTTATAGCTCTTTAAAGTGCCGTCTTCGTTAAGAATGACGTCGTATGCAGCGACAAGATAACCGTTTTCTTCACGTGTGCAGCCACGTCCTGTAACGTTGTTACGAGGGCTTACGAAATCGGGGCTGTAGGGCTTTGTGGTGAAGAGAAGGTCTCTCATAACGAATTCGGGATTTTGGGAAACAAGACCGCCTGCAGAGCCTGAGGGCCAACGGTCCTCGTCATAGAGCCAAGCGAGCATATCTTTTTTCTTTGCTTCTTCGATGCAAAGACGAATGTAACCCATAAACTCTTCATCGAGGTAAGGACTTGCCATACCGGTTCTGACGTGCATATGGAAGCCGCCCATACCCATAGTTTTGAAGTTATCGATTTGTTCGAGCAATTCTTCTTTAGTGAGTTTGCAGTTCCAAGCCCAGAAGGG
>JAFQOB010000112.1 GCA_017395725.1 Clostridia bacterium | reverse complement strand
ATATTCAGCATCGTATACAGGATCGTTGTACTGACCAATGGAACCGGAGGCATCAATAACCGACTTAACTCTGATGCTTCCATATTCACCGCCGTCAAGCTTTATATATGCCTTGGCATCATCGTTCATAAACTTTGCTTGGTTTGCAGCGTATATATATCCTCTGATACTTGCACTGCCGCCAATGTTAATATTTACGTTACCGTTAACAGATACGCCTTCAGTATACTGTGAAGTTCCACACACTGAGCCTCTGACAATTCCACCGAGTAGGTTAATGTTTACGGTACCTGTTTGAACGTCAACAACTGTTCTTTTAACTTCAGCCTCGCTTTCATCTAAAACGGGGTTACCGTCTTCATCTTTAACAGTTTCTGTTCTGCTTACACCCCAAGTACTACCTGCAATGTATGCATATGTACCACTCTTAATGATAACGTTGGAATCTGCAGTATAGCTTCCGTATCTCTTACCACCGGCAATAGATACGTAGTGAGCACCACCGCTACCGCTTGCATCTACGGAAGGATCCACCAATGCACAAGTAACGCCTTCGCCCATTTCTATTCTGTTTCCACATGCACAAATAGCACGTTTTTCACCAAGTGTCTTGATCGTAACATTTTCAAATACAGAGGGAGAACCCATAAGCAAGTATGAAGGTGCGGAAATTCCAAGATATGCACCATTTCCGTTAGTTGCATAGTTTACGTCGTTATACGTACTTGTAATCGTTATCTCATGTTCTGATGTAGGAAGAGTATAATCCTTGTAATTTGCCGAAGAACCGTGAGAATTAGATGCATTGATGTCTACTGGACCGCATATTACGATTGTACCGCCTGTATCAACAAGCTTTTCTGCAGCTTGATACAATGCACTTCTCAAGTAATATTTTCCATATCTGTTTGTTTCTTCCCCTTGTTCGTTAACAACAATCGTTTCATTAACAAAAAAGTCGTCAACCGGAACGGGTACCAAAGGATTGTTTGCATCCTTACCGGAACCGTCACCGCCAATTGCTTCATAATTATCCGAAATAAATATTACATTCTTCGGATTCGTATTTTCTCCTGCCGCCGTCGTATTAAAAGCCAACAACGACACCGACATCACTACGGCTAAAAGTAGCGCTGTCAGGGTTAAAGTTAAGAATTTTTTCATAATGATATCCCCTATCATAATATTAATAAGAATATTATACTGTATCTTTGCCAATATGTCAAGTTAAAAAGTTACATTTTGTTAATCTTTTGACCGATTTGGTTAAATTGTTGATATATTTGTACCAATTTTATTGAATTTGGCAACTTTTCAGTTTTGTTTTCTTTCTTTTTTTAATTTATTTCGTTAACAAACCGCCTTCACTCCGTCGGCTTCGGCAATTAGTAGTGCAAACCCATTATTAAAAGGTTCTTTGCCTACTTTCTTCCTTAAAGAAAGTAGGTCCTTAAAGAAAGTAGGGGGAAATATACAAAAAAGGAATTTGCCGATTCTGCGGCAAATTCCTACCCTCACTATTCACTATTCACTATTCACTAAAAAAGCGGGCATCAACCCACTTTTCTTTAAAGTATCAGCATTCCAATATATGCTACAAACGGCAGTGTCAGTACCGATATGGCTGTCGTCATACCTACGCAGGTCGCCGCATATCCGGGCTGTATATCGTACAGCTCGGCAAACATATTCGTTATACTTGCCGTAGGAAGTGCCGCCATTATCATTGTAAACATACACAAGCTATCGTCAAGTCCTATCGCCTTTGCTATAAGCAATACAACTATCGGGAGTATCACAAGCTTTACAAGGCATACCCAATACACTTTCAAGTCAAAAAACAGTCTCTTCGGTGGGTGTGTCGCCAAAACTCCCCCCAACACCAACAGTGATATGGGTGTGCAAAGTCCGCCTATATAATCAAGGGCTATCAGCAAGCTGTCAAGCTTTGCCGCTTTAATCAGCTCGGTAAAGTTAAGAAAATACAACAACATGCCTATTGCGCAAGGCACTGTTCCAAAGTTCAAAAGCACTTTCTTCGGGTCAAACTTTATATCGTCTCTGTCTCTGCCAAGTATTATCATACCGTAAGTCCACGCAAACACATGGAATATTATCGAATAAAATGACGCCATCGCTATCGCTTCGTCACCGAACAGCTGCTTTACAAGAGGAAGTCCGAAAAACATAACGTTAGCAAAGATTATGCTATGCTCCGACAGCTTTCTCGCGTCGTGGTCCTTCATAAAAAACATCGTCAAATAGCCGAGTATTGCCGCTAAGGTATGTACTGCAAGGCTTATAACAAGCACCTTGCCGAGAAGCTTCGTATTGTTCGCCGTCATCTCCATCTTTATCATAGATGCAACAATCAGTACAGGCTGTGTCAGGTGCAGTACAAGCTTCGACAGCTTCTTCGAAAACTGCGCGTCTATTACGTCTTTCTTTCTGAGGTAGTAGCCTACTACCATTACCAAAAACATACTTACCGCTATGTTCAATACGTCAATAATGTTAAAATTCATAGTCCTTTTCCCTTTTCGTATTCCCTATTGTTTTTGTATTATTTTAATCCTTTAATTCATCAAGCTTTTTCTTTATGTTCTGCATATCAATAAGCATATCTTCCTTACGTCTCGGGTCTCGCAACAGTGCCGCCGGATGATATACCGCACATATCGTATAACCGTTCTTCTCAAAGAATATGCCGTGCTCTTGGGTTATCCTAAAGTCTTCCTTTATAAGCCGCTTTGCCGATATTCTGCCGAGGCATACGATTATCTTCGGCTTTATAAGCCTTACCTGCTCCCGCAGATATTCTATGCACAAATCCTGCTCTTCTTCCTTTGGGTCGCGGTTCTTTGGCGGTCGGCATTTCAGCATATTGGCTATAAACACCTGTTCTCTGTCTATATCCACCTGATAAAGAAACTTATCAAGCAGTTTGCCCGCCGCACCCACAAATGGTGTTCCGCTTAAATCCTCTTTTTCGCCGGGGGCTTCGCCTATAAACATTATCTCGGCAGTTCTGTCACCCGAACCAAATACTACGTTAGTCCTCGTCTCACATAATGGGCATTTTGTGCACCCCTTGCACCTTTCTTCTAACTCTTCCCATTCCCTTTGAATCTCTGCTTCTGTCATACTTTCACCGTTATTCTTTTATTATTTACCTATCACCTCTACAGCCCTTGCCTTCACTAAGGTATAGGTTCGTTCAACTATGTAAAGCATTGCGTCTTTCCCGCCAAATCTCGTTCCGTATTCGGCGGCAAGGTCGCTTTTGCTTATATTCTTTTTTCTTCTGCTTCTGTCGTTGGTCGGTATCTCTTCTTGCAATACCAAATAATATCGGCTTTCGCCGTTATTATCCTCGTCTGCGTGCAGTGAGCTTTCGTTTGTGTATCCACTCGACTTTAATATCGAGCATACGTTTACTACCTCATTTATCCCATCAAACGAATACACGCAATACTCTTTTTTCTTTCGCTGAACAGGTGCCTTCTCCTTCGTTCCGGTATATTTCTCGCCCTCTGCCTTCCTTATAAAATATACCTCGCAACCGCCGTCCTTCGACGGATATACCTGTACGCATAGCCTTCCCGTACTGCTGTCAAACCCAGTCTTTTCCTTCGCTTCCTCTAATATCCTCTCAAATATCTTCCTTACGTCCTTTTCTCCGTAAGTCAATAATTCCTCGGATATTCCATTGCTCTCCATATCGTCTGCCGTCAGCATTATCTTAAGCTTACTTTCGCTTATTAGTATCAGTTCCATCTTTGCCTTTTCCGCCCCTTTGCGTATTTTTGACTATTGTTATCATTATACGCTAT
>JAFQOB010000111.1 GCA_017395725.1 Clostridia bacterium | reverse complement strand
TCTACACGCGACGTGACGGATGAGGTCGTCACTTCTCTTTTATTAATTTGACTCACATTTGTTGTTTTATCCCCTAAAATATCTATTTCCCAACCCTTAATTTTGTAATTTGGTAAAATTTGGTAGTTTTAACCACATATCGACAAAATTTTTTAGTAAGTATTTTATTTCAAAACCTATTGCAATAATTGGAAAATTATGGTAATATATACTCATAAAATACAGAATACAGTTATACGGAGTGTGTGGACAATGGAACAATCAATAAAAATTCTTATTGCAGACGAAAATATCGATTTTCGTGTCAGCTGCAAGGACAACCTTTCAAAGCTCGGCTTCAAATCTATAGAACTCGCAACTAACGGTGAAGATGCTGAAAATAAAATCAGGCTCTTCCGCCCCGATATCGTCATTCTTGATGCGTGGCTGTCAAAACTTGACTTTATCAAAGTTATGACTAAAGTTAAAGATATGGACAATCCCCCTGCCTTTATCGTCGTCTCTATGGTCAATAACCCCAACATCTTTTCTGAGGCTACCGAAGCCGGCGCCGAATACTGCCTCGTTAAACCTCTTGATTACGCCACCCTAAAAGAACGCATAATCAGAATCTTCTCTAAAAATAAACGCCCGACTCAAAATTCTTACGCTCAAAAAGCTTCCCTTGCAGATATGGAAACACAAATCACTAAAATTATTCATCAAATCGGCGTTCCCGCACACATTAAAGGTTATCAGTATCTTCGTACTGCCATTATGATGGCTATTGAAGACAATAATATTATTAACTCGGTTACTAAAATTCTCTACCCTTCGGTAGCTCAAAAATATTCTACTACCTCCTCAAGAGTCGAACGCGCTATTAGACACGCCATTGAAGTCGCTTGGGACAGAGGCGATATCGATACCCTTAATTCCTATTTTGGTTACACTATTCAAAATAACCGAGGCAAGCCCACAAACAGCGAATTTATCGCCATGATTGCCGATAATTTGCGTTTGAAAAATAAATTCTCCTAATTTTTTATCCCTATTATTCCCCTTTAAAGCTACATAAGCTTTAAAAACAAAAAGCCGTGTTCCCCTCACGGTTTTTTTGTTTTTTGTCTTTTTTTCAAAAAAGACAAAAAACAAAAAAATCCACCTACTTTCTTGAAAGAAAGTAGGCAAAGAACTTTGCCTCTCCCGCTTTTTGAAAAAAGCTTGGCAAAAACTTTACTTCTCCCGCTTTTTTGAAAAAAAGCTTGGCAAAAAACTTTACCTCTTGGGTTTGTGCCTCAACTTATAGTCTTATAAAATGCTTTTTTTTAATTACCTCTTGTTTATAATGTCGTTTTATGGTAAAATATAAAAAGTACATTATTAAGAGGTATATTAAATGAAGCATCCTTTACTTCCCGATTTTGATTTTGATACATATAAGGACATTACTCCTGAATTCTTGAAAAGCATAGAAAAAACTTGCGTACTTTGTGATATCGACAACACGCTCGTTCCCTACGATGAACCTAATCCTACCGATGACGTTTGCGCGTGGGTCAAAACTATTACCGATGCAGGAATAAAGCTTATTCTTGTCTCAAATAACGAAAAGGAAAGAGTCGAAAAATTTAACGAAAAGTTAAATCTACCCTATCTCTATAAATCGGGTAAGCCGTCGCGCCGTACTGTAAAAAATGCTTTACGCATACTTAACGGTCAAAAGAAAAATGCAGTTATGGTCGGCGACCAGCTTTTAACTGACGTCATCACTGCAAGAGTTTCGGGTATCACATCTATTTGGGTGCCCACAATAAAAAAAGTCGAAACACCTTTTTTTAGATTTAAATCGGCTATTGAAAAGCCTTTTATTAAACACTATTACAAAAAGAAAGCGAAGAAAATTATATGAGCGCATTATTCGGTCCGGGCGGTAACTCCCTTTCCTTTTACGCTTCCGGTAAAAAAAGTACTGTAGATGCCCCCGCTTGGGTCTCAAGCTTCGGCCTTGATTGCTATGAATATCAGGCGGGAAAAGGGCTCTTTGGAAGCGATGATACCTTTAAAAAAATAGGTGAAGAAGCTAAAAAACATAATATCCGTATGTCTCTTCACGCCCCCTACTATATCTCTCTTTCGGGAATTGAAACTGAAAAACGCCTCAAAAGTATTGATTATATAACAAAAAGCGTTAAAGCTGCTGAGCTTATGAACGCTGAGCTTATTGTTATACACACAGGCAGTGCATCAAAAATCTCCAGAGAAGAAGCTGTCTCCCTTGCAAAAGATACTATGTATAAAGCTCTTGAAGCTGTCAATGATACTAAAGTTACTCTTGCCCTGGAAACTATGGGTAAACTTAATCAGCTCGGTACTCTCAACGAGGTTCTTGATATTTGCTCTATAGACAAGCGACTCTGCCCTGTTGTTGATTTCGGTCATCTGAATGCAAGAAATATCGGTAATTTGTTCGTCTCTGTTGACGATTACAGACGTGTATTCAATACTATTGCAGAAAAGCTCGGCGACAGCTACGCAGATACACTTCACTGCCATTTTTCAAAAATTGAGTTTACAAATGCAGGTGAAAAAAAGCACCTCACCTTTGACGATTCGGTTTTCGGTCCCCCTTTCGAGCCCCTTATGGAAGCTATAGTCAAAGAAAACGTTTCCCCAAGAATTATTTGCGAATCTGACGGCACTATGGCGGAAGATGCTTTGGCTATGAAAAAATGCTACCAATCTATATTACAGTAAAGCAAATGTGTATAATATATTAATTTTTGGCTCTAAATATTGAAAATTTGATATACCTATGATAAAATAACAACAATATTTATTAAAGAAAGAGGTACTGTTAACGTGGACGACTCGCCTATACCGCGATGTAATTTTAAATCCTTTGTTGTAATTATTTGCTTTTTGTTAGCTATAATTATTGCTTTGGAATTGAATATTAGTACATACGCCAATATTGACGACGAAAACTGTTTCGGCTTTACCTCAGTATACGAAACTGAAGATATAGGCATAACCAACTATATCGGAAGCATTGTTGTTCCGATTTGTTGCTGTGCCTTTTTTGCGTTGAAAAATCGAAAAAGGAAAAGTGATACGAAAATCATTTCCCCTCCTTCATGCAAACAGTATTCTAAAATCCTCAACTGTTGATACAAGTCTTTTTCAAACTTATCATATTACTATAAAAAATTATTAGGAGAATAAAATGGACATTTTACCGCAACTGTTTTTACAACTTTTGCTTATTTTACTTAACGCTTTTTTTGCGGCAACAGAAATTGCCTTCGTCTCACTAAACGAAAATAAACTTAAATACCAAGCTGAAGATGGTGATAAAAAAGCCAAGAAAATGCTGAAAATGGTTCAAGAGCCTACAGGCTTCCTCTCAACCATTCAAATCGGTATCACCTTAGCCGGATTCCTTGGCTCAGCTTTCGCTGCAGACAGCTTTTCCGACAGACTTGTTAATTGGTTAATTAACCTATTTAACCTTGCTGAATCCGCAAGACCTACTCTTGACGCTGTAGCGGTTATCGTTATCACCCTTATTCTTTCATACTTTACTCTCGTTCTCGGCGAACTCGTGCCTAAACGTATCGCTATGAAAAATTCTGAAAAGTTTGCACGTACCGTTTGTGGTTTTATTAACAGTCTTGCTACCGTCCTTAAGCCTATCGTTTGGTTTATGACAGTATCTACCAACGGTGTTCTCCGTCTCTGCGGTATTAACCCAAAGGAAGAAGAAGAAACCGTTTCCGAAGACGATATCAGACTTATGATTGATATCGGTGAAGAAAAGGGTACTATCGACGCTGACGAAAAAGAAATGATTGAAAACATTTTTGAGTTCGGTGATACTACAATCAATGAAATTATGATTCACCGTACTGCCGTTACTTTTATTGACGTTTCAAGTACTCACGATGAAATTATGAGTATTATTGAAGAGTCGGGCTACTCCCGTTTTCCTGTATACGAGGACAATGTGGATAATATAATCGGTATCCTTAGGGCGCGCGAATACCTACTCGAAACAAAGAAAAATGATAATATTGATATCAGAACCCTTGTCAAACCCGCAAAATGTGCCCACGAATCAGTCAGAGCAGACGTTCTTTTCAAGGATATGCAAAAAACTCACGTTCATATGAGTATTGTAGTCGACGAGTTCGGCGGCACCTCGGGTATTGTTACTCTCGAAGACTTGCTTGAAGAAATCGTCGGTAATATCTACGACGAATATGATGAACAAAACAAGCCCGATATCACACAGCTTGAAGATAACCTTTGGAGAATTGCAGGTTCAACTCAGCTTGACGATATCTGTGAAACCCTTGATATCGATATCGACTACGAAACCGAAGAATACAAAACCTTGGGCGGTATGGTGTTCTCAGAAATGCCCTCTATCCCCGACGATGGTTCTCTCCCCGAAGTCGAGGTTAAGGGTCTTAAAATCAAAGTAGAAAAAATCGTTGACCTCAGAGTCGAATCGGCTCTTGTTTCAAAGATTGTCGTTGAAACAGATGATGATAACGAGGAAGATGACGAAGATTAATAATTTTTCAGCGAATAGGTAATACCCCCTATTCGCTGTTTTGTTATATTTTCCGTATTTTTGGAAATAATTATCTTAACATTATTTTTCCAACATTACGGAGTTTTTTATGTCAACTTTTATTTTTAATGATTTTGTAACACGGTTTGATAAGCTTCTAAGGGTAGATGACAGCTTTGATATCAATAAAAGAGAACTTACCCTCTATACAAAAAAAGCCTGTCTTTATTTTATTGACGGTTGCGTAAGAAGCGACTTGCTTGAAAGACTTGTAGAATTCTTTATGGAAAACCGAACCTCTGCTTTTCCTGACAACACCTCCCCCGCCGATTTTATTAATGCTAATATCCCCTACATTGAGGTTAAGCAAACTACGGATATACAAACGCTCGTCGAGGCAGTATTAAAGGGCGAAACCGTTTTACTTGTTGACGGTGTCGGCGCGGGTATCCACATCAATGCCCGTATGTTCCCCGCAAGAGAGGTTGATGAGCCCGAAAACGAGCGTGTTATCAGAGGTTCAAGAGATGGCTTTGTCGAGGCTATATTAAAAAACACCGCTATTATCCGACGCAGAATCAGAAATCCCGCCCTTACCTTTTCAAGATTTACCATAGGCGAAAACACTAAAACTGACGTCGCCTTGGTCTATATGGAAGATAAAGCAGATAAAAAGTTCGTTCAATATATTACGGAAAAACTAAAAAATATTAAGGTCTACGGTCTTTCTATGGGACACGAGAGTCTTGCCGAATGTCTTATTACGAGGAAATG
>JAFQOB010000110.1 GCA_017395725.1 Clostridia bacterium | reverse complement strand
TTCACTTGTTGAAGAAAGACCAAAAACCTCTCTCGCCCTTCTTCCCGTCATTTTTGCTCCTGCAATTTCAAGCATATCGACCCTGTTATTCTTATTTGTTTCAACAGTCCCTACCCACTCTTCCGGATTCGCGTCAAAAGAGCATATAACTCCAGCTTTTTCAAGCATTTCCATTAGCTCGTTTGAAGAATATTCAACGCTTTTTTCAACAGTAGGTTCAGGGGAACTGACCGAAACAAGATAAGGTATATCAAAGCCCCATACATTTTCAGCGCACTCTGTTACACCGTTTGAAGAAGAATGGAAGACTGTGTCGGCAATATTCCCTTCAAAATCAAGCACCTCACCTTTAGTATCGGCAACAGCCTGTTCAATTATTTTATAATATGTATCGGCATTATCAGCCCCCCACAAAATTGAAGCATCGGAAAGCGAAATATAACCCAAACAATGTGAGAAATCATCACACATATCAGCAGAATAATGAACCAATTGTTTTTCACTTGTTTGGATTCTTCTCATACAATAACTCCTAACAGCCACAGCTAAAGCCTTAACCGCCTCCCCCTCGTAAAAAGAAGGGACTTCCGCAAGCAAGACACAAGCGACGTATTCATCGAGAGCCATACGTCTTATCTCCCCTGTAGAAGTTATGTACAATTCAACTGTAACATCGGGCAAATTACTTTTATCAAAACTAACAACATCGATATTGTCTAACGCCTGTCCATCTGCAACAATACCGAACAGCGTGGGAGCGACAACCATTATAGCTATAACAAGAATAATTAACAGCAACTTATAATTCAAGAAAACCACCTCACGAAAATATATTCCGCAAAGGTGGTTTATATACTAAAATTCGATATATATTAATCTATCAAAGTTTTATCATCGCTGGGCACGTGTCCAAGCAGTTTGGTGTATGCTCTGTAGAAAGAAGAATAGTCGCCGAAGCCCGACTCTATTGCCGCGCGGCTGGCAGAATAGCCTTTATTAATAAGCTGCTGAGCTTGTGTAACACGTTTATAATTTATGTACTTTCCAACGGTAGTACCGGTTGCTTTTCTGAAGACTTTATTCAGATGGTGTTTGCTTATATAGAATTTTTTCGAAAGAAAATCGAGGGAGACAGGAGTACAAATATTTTCGTTAAGGTAGGTTATCATATCAGCTACGGCGGTATTGATGTTACCTTTAGGGGCTGTATTATCAACAGTTTTACTCATATAGAGCAATTTTGAAAGCAAGCTCTGTACTGCAATTGAAATTGACATATCTTTAATATCTTCCGGCATCAAGCGGCAATTAAACACCCCTTCATAGCCTTCGCGCAAACCGAAATTGCTTATATTTTCATAATATATTTTACCGCTGTTTGCACCGTAGAAAGACAAAAGCTCTTTTCTTATTTCTTCGGGAATCAACTCATCAGAAAAATGAAGCACGTAGCGTTTATAAGGCATAGTACTCATTATTTTGACACCGTGAAACACGTTAGGTCCGATAAGCAAAACGCTGTACGGCTTAGGTCTGTATTCTTTACCCTCAATAAGATAAACAACGTCTCCGTCTTCAAAATACACTACTTCATACAAGCTGTGGCAATGGAGGTCAAAAACCTGAGTAGAAGTATCCCCAACCGTATGGTGCATAAAGATGTATTTCGTTTTCATTTCGTCTCTTTGCAGCAAAACTATCACCCTTTCTTTTGGCATTATACACCCAAATCGCTATTTTTGCAATACTTACGGTGAAATATGCAATTGAAAAGATTAGGAGACGGTGGTATAATATTGTAAAAAGTAAACTTGTATATTATATAAGGAGATAAATTTTATGAAATTAGGTGCTCAACTTTTCACACTCAGAGAACAACTCAAGACCGAGGAAGATATCAGAATCGGTTTAAAGAAAGTGGCTGAAATAGGCTACAAAACAGTTCAGGTTTCAGGGGTAGGTCCTATCGACCCTAAAATTTTGAAATCTATTTGTGATGAAAACGGTCTTCAGATCATTGTTACGCACACAAAACCCGACAGACTTATGGGAGAGCTTGACGCAGTTCTTGAGGAACACGATATTTACAATTGTAAATATATCGGTCTTGGAAGTATGCCTTTAGCATACAGAACAGAAGAAGGACTTCCTAAGTTCATTGAAGAATTCGGTCCCATTATTGACAAGATAAATGCGTCAGGTAAAAAGTTTATGTATCACCACCACAGCTTTGAATTTCACCGTATGAATGACGGCAAGTGGCTTTTCGATCATTTGCTTGAAGCATTCCCCGCAGACAAGATGGGTATTATTGTTGACACATATTGGCTCCAGCACGCAGGACTCAGCATTATTCCTATGATTGAGAAGCTTCGCGGCAGACTCGAATGTGTTCACTTGAAAGATATGTATCTTCCCGAGATAAACAATGACCATACTTTTGCTTCAATAGGCGACGGAAACATTGATTTCGTACCTGTTATAGAAGCATTTGAAAAGAACGGTGCAAACTATATGTTTGTTGAACAGGATAAAACCCCCGGCTGTCCTTTTGATGCATTGAAGCGCAGCTATGACTACATTCAGACTATTTATAAGGAGAAATAATTATTATGGAAAAGAAAGTAAGACTCGGCATAATCGGTATCGGTAATATGGGTACGTCCCATTGCAAAAACATTGTTGAAAAAGGACTTGTTCCCAACGTTGAATTGGCAGCAGTTGCAGACCGTTCAGAAGCTCGCAGAGAGTGGGCAAAGGAAAACCTTCCCGAGACTGTTGAAATCTTTGCAGAAGGCACAGACCTTATAGATAATGCAAAGGTAGATGCTGTACTCGTTGCAGTTCCCCACTACGGACATTGCGAATTATCTATCAAAGCTATGAAAAAGGGACTTCACGTTATGTGTGAAAAGCCTGCAGGCGTTTACACGAAGCAGGTTAAGGAAATGAATAAGGTTGCCGACGAAACAGGCGTTGTATTCGGTATGATGTTCAACCAGAGAACAAACTGCATTTACCGTAAGATTAAAGAAATGCTTTCCGACGGTACACTTGGCGAAATCAAGAGAGTTAACTGGATTATCACAGACTGGTTCCGTTCACAGTTCTACTATGATTCAGGTGCATGGAGAGCAACGTGGGCAGGCGAAGGCGGCGGCGTACTTCTTAACCAGTGTCCTCACCAGCTCGACCTTCTTCAGTGGCTCTGCGGTATGCCTACAAAGGTACGTGCATTCTGCCATATCGGTAAATGGCACGATATTGAGGTTGAAGATGACGTTACAGCATACCTCGAGTTCCCCAACGGAGCTACAGGTGTATTCGTAACGACTACAGGCGACGCTCCCGGCACAAACAGACTTGAGATCACTTGTGACCTCGGTACAATTGTAACAAACGGAAAGACTATTGAATATACAAAGCTCGGCGAATCTATGTCTCAGTACTGTAAGACAGTACAGGTAGGCTTCCCCAAGATTCCTTTTGAAAAGCTTGAAGTTGAAACAGACGGTCTCCACGAATCTCACTCCGGCGTACTCAAGGCATTTGCAGGAAATATTCTTGACGGTACTCCCCTAGTTGCAAACGGCAAAGAGGGTATTAACGGACTTA
>JAFQOB010000109.1 GCA_017395725.1 Clostridia bacterium | reverse complement strand
GTTACTAACTTAAATAAAGAAAAAATATTGACAGCTACAAACAAAAACGGTCTTTTGACAATAAAAGCAAACTCCGTAATACTTGCTATGGGCTGCCGAGAGCGAAGCAGGGGAGCTTTGAATATAAGCGGTACTCGTCCTGCGGGTATATACAGCGCGGGAACTGCCCAAAGGCTTATAAACTGCGAGGGGTATTCTGTCGGCAAAAAAGTAGTTATATTGGGCTCGGGGGATATCGGTCTTATTATGGCGAGACGATTAACGTTACAGGGAGCTAAGGTCGAGGCAGTATGTGAAATATTACCCTATTCGGGGGGGCTTATCCGTAACATAGTCCAATGTCTTGAGGACTATGATATTCCGCTGTATCTCAGCACTACGGTTTGTGAAATTCACGGAAAAGATAGGGTTACCGGTGTAACTGTTGCAAAGGTAGACGAAAACAGACAGCCTATTGAAAACACTAAACGTTTTATTGAATGTGATACGTTGCTTTTGTCATGCGGTCTTATTCCCGAAAATGAGCTATCTTTATCTGCGGGAATCGAGCTTGACAGAGCAACGGGGGGAGCTGTTGTTGACGGAATGAGACAGACCTCTGTAGAAGGTATATTTGCTTGCGGTAACGTGCTTCAGGTTCACGACCTTGTGGATTACGTTTCCGACGAAGCGGAAATAGCGGGCGTGGGAGCTGCCGATTACGTTTTAGGTAACACCGAGAAAAAGCAAGTGATAAAAGCTGTTGCGGGGTGTGGTATAAGATACGTTATACCACAGCGTGTTTCAAAGGATAGGGGAGATACTTCGTTCTATTTCAGAGTAAAGGCTCCTTGCGGAAGAGTAAGACTGTCGGCAAAATCGGGAGACGTTGTTTTAGCTTCTGTTATAAGGCAAAAGGTTGCTCCCGGAGAAATGGAAAAAATATCGATTAATGGCGATATGCTTTCCAAAGCGTATGGCGATTTAGTCGTTGAAATGGAGGTGTTGTAATGAAAAGAAATATGATTTGCATTATTTGTCCCAAGGGATGCTCTCTTGAAGCCGAGGTGGGAGATGCTGAAATAAAAATAAGCGGAAACGCTTGTCCGAGGGGCGAAAAATATGCCTTAGATGAAATAAACAATCCCACAAGAACGGTTACTGCCGTTATGCGTGTGGCTGACAGAGCGAACACTATGGTTAGCGTAAAAACAGAGGCACCTATACCGAAAAATAAAATATTTGAGCTTATGGAGCTTATAAAAACAAAAAAAGTAACTGCACCTATTGAAATCGGGCAAGTAATATGCGATAATATATACGGTACAAGGCTTATTGCCACAAAAAATATTCGTTGAAAAGTGATGGGAAATATGAAAGAGCTTACTAAAATTAATGATAATTTTTACAGACTTATTACACCGTACGTTGATATTTTTACTTCCGTTTATTTTATAAAAACCGAAGAGGGAGTATTGATTTTTGATACGGCAAGCGGAGAGGGTGACGTTGATAGCTATATTCTTCCCGCAATGAAAGAAATAGGTATTTCTTTAGAAGACGTCAAATATATTTTCATTTCTCATAACCACAAAGACCACGCAAGAGGGTTGAAAAGGCTTATGGAAATAATGCCTCGGGCTACTATCGTTTCAAGAAGCGACAAGCTTCAAGAGGATTTTGCCGACTATAGCTTTATTGCTCCCGATGACAGCACTGTCATAATGTCTTGTCTTAAGGTCGTTACTATTACGGGGCATACTTTAGACTGTAGCGCAATATATGATATGCGTACAAAAACTCTTATTACAGGGGACTGCTTACAGCTTTACGGAATATATGGTTCGGGGGATTGGGGCTGTAACGTTAACTTTATTCCCGAGCATTTCGAGGCTGTGGAAAAGGTAAGGCTTTTGGATATTGAAACAGTATATACGGCTCACGATTATCACCCTCTGGGCTATAAGCTTGTTGGTAAAAAACAAATAAACGAGGCGTTAGATTACTGCAAAAAGCCCTTGTTTGAAATAAAGGATATAATCGAAAACAATCCTCAGCTTGACGATGCAGAGGTCAGACTTGCCTATAATGCATCTGCCAACCTTCCCACTGTCAACGTTAAGGTTGTTGAGGCTATGAGAAAAGCCATTGTTGAAGGGAAAATATAATGGAACTTAAAAGTATAAAAAATAACATAAAATTATTTTTGTTTGATATGGACGGGACCCTTTATCTTGGGGATAGGCTGTATGAATTTACGCCAAAGCTTTTGAAGGCTATAAGGGATAACGGCGGAAAATATTTATTTATGACCAACAATTCCTCAAAAAGCGTAAAGGCATACATAGAAAAACTATCAAAACTCGGCATCGAGGCTGAATATGACGATTTTATAACCTCCTCTCAGGCGACTGCATATTATCTAAAGAAGCATTATGCCGATAGCTTGCTTTACGTCTGCGGAACGGAGTCGTTAAAAACCGAACAGAGAGAAAATGGCTTTTCCCTTACCGAAGACGTAGAAAAAACCGACTGTATAGTTATGGGTTTTGATACCGAGCTTAACTTCAAAAAGCTCCACGACGTTTCGTATATGCTTTGCACAAGAAAGGATATACCCTATATCGCAACAAATCCCGACTACGTTTGTCCTACTGAATTTGGAAGCGTTCCCGACTGCGGAAGCGTATGCGATATGCTCTTTAACGTTTCGGGAAGAAGACCTGTTTTTATAGGCAAACCCGAGCCATTGATGCCCATACTCGCTATGGAAAAAATAGGGGTTGAAAAAAATGAGGCCGCAGTTATCGGCGACAGAATTTACACCGATATAAAAAGCGGACTTAATGCGGGAGCTTTAACTATACTCGTTATGAGTGGTGAAACTACCCGAGAAATTTTGGAAAAATCGGAAGATAAGCCCCATATAGTTATGGAAGATGCGGGAGAATTATTGAAGCTCCTGCAAGAGTGATTTTTACGAGAAAGTGAGAGATTATTGTGGATACCATAAAAATAAATGCTAAAGATACTAAAATTATTGCCCACAGAGGACTGTCGGGAATCGAGGCTGAAAACACAAACGCCGCATTTATCGCTGCGGGTAACCGTTCATATTACGGAATTGAAACCGATATAAGAAAGACTAAAGACGGGATTTATGCCGTTAATCACGACGGAAATCTGCTGAGAGTGGCAGATAATGATTCCGTTATTGAAGAAAATGACTATGACTCTCTAAGCGAAATAATATTTTTCGACAAAGACGGAAGCAAGGACAGAAACGACCTTCGTATAACCAATCTTGACAACTATATCAAAATTTGTAAAAAATACGGTAAACAGAGCATACTTGAACTAAAGTCCGATTTTGACGACTCTGATATAAAAGAAATAACCGATATTATAAACAAGTATGATTATCTTGATAAAGTAACCTTTATTTCTTTTTATTATGACCCTCTTTTGAGAATAAGAAAAATATATCCCAATTCTTCCGTTCAGTTCCTTTTCAGAGAGATTACTCAGGAAATAACAGAGAAATTAAACAGAGACAGAATTGACGTTGACGTAAAATATACGGCTTTGACTAAAGAAAATATTGATATGCTTCATTCACTCGGACTTAAAGTAAACTGTTGGACAGTAGATGAGAAAACAGTTGCCGAAGAGCTTATAGATATGGGAGTCGATTTTATTACTACAAATATATTGGAGTAAATTCTTATGGTTCGTACGCCGATAAAAATAAATATTGACGAATATCCCGATATTTTTGCACCTTATTTTAAGGGGGCAAAAACTTATGACAGCAGTTGTTCGCCCTTTGCAAAAGTTGTTTTTATTGACAAAGATAATGGCTTTTATCTAAAAACTGCCGACAAGGGAAGTTTAAAAAGAGAAGCCGATATGACAAACTTTTTTGCATCAAAGGGACTGTCAAAAAGGGTGGTTGAATATGTTTCCGCCGACAAGGATTATATGCTGACGGAAAGAGTTTTGGGGGAAGACTGTACATATTATAAATATATGGAAGAGCCCAAAAGACTTTGTGATACCATAGCTACACTCTTAAGGCGGTTGCACGAGACGAGTTTTGACGGTTGTCCTATTCAAAATCATACGAAATTATATTTTGATACGGTTGACACCAACTATAAAGCGGGTGTTTTTGATTCCTCTTACATAGTTGACGCCTTGAAGCACCTTAATGCAGACGTGGCTTATAAGTATATATGCGAAAGAAAAGACTCTCTGAAAAATAACGTATTGCTTCACGGCGACTACTGTTTGCCCAACATAATGCTTGACGGTTTTAAGTTCAGCGGTTTTATTGACGTTGGAAACGGCGGTGTGGGCGACAGGCATATTGATTTATTTTGGGGAGCTTGGACTTTGAATTTTAATTTGAAGACC
>JAFQOB010000108.1 GCA_017395725.1 Clostridia bacterium | reverse complement strand
TTAAATCTATTCATTTACCGGAACAAGAGGAACGGGCAAAACCACCTCTGCAAAAATTTTTGCACGAGCGGTTAACTGCTTGAGTCCCGTTGACGGAAATCCCTGTAATCAGTGTGAAAGCTGCAGAGGCATCCTTGATGGAAGCATTCTTGATGTTTATGAAATGGATGCGGCAAGTAACAACGGCGTTGACAATATTAGAGATATAAGAGACGAGGTTCTTTATACCCCCTCTGAACTCAAGAACAGAGTATATATAATCGACGAGGTTCATATGCTGTCTCCAAGTGCATTTAACGCACTTCTTAAAACACTTGAAGAGCCACCCGAAAACGTTATATTTATTCTTGCTACGACTGAAACTCAAAAGATTCCCGCAACAATTCTTTCAAGATGTCAGCGTTTTGACTTCAGACGAATTCCCACGAAGACTATTTCCGACAGACTTATGTATATTGCAAAGGAAGAGGGACTGAAAGTCGAAGAAGATGCCGCTTTTCTTATAGCTAAACTCGCCCAAGGCGGAATGAGAGACGCTATAAGTATGCTTGAATTGTGTTCAGGTGAACACGAGGAAATAACTACCAACGTTGTTATTGAAACCACAGGAACAAACAGCAGAAGCAGCGTAGTGAAAACAATAAACGCTATTTACGAAAAAGACTACGAGACAATATTGGGACAAATAAATACATTGCATACTTCTTCCCTCGATATTGCTGTATTTTGGAACGACCTTTTGTCATATTACAGAGATATGTTCGTTGTAAAAAACACAAAGTCTCCTAAATCATATCTTGACGTAACCGAAAACGAATTTGAGGAGATAAAACAAACAGCAAGTAAGTTTACAAACGCAGCTATAGCATCACATATCAATCAACTCGAGGAATGTTTTTATGCTATGCAAAGACCTAACGCCTCGAAACGTATATGTGCTGAAATGGCGCTTATCAGAATGTGCGACAACAAATTGGTTCTTTCAAACGAAGTTATTGCAGAACGAATTTCAAACATCGAGGATAAGCTCTCTTCGGGCGATTTTACAGTAGCGGCGGCACCACAGTCTGCCCCCACTCCCGAAACAGTTACAATACCCGACAAAAATGTTACCGAAGAACCTACGGTAAATAATACAGTTGAACACACTCCTCCCAAACAGGAAGAACCTGTTTATGCAGACAAGGAACAAAAAAGAATGTTAAAGCAACTTAGTTCTTGGCCTGAAGTAGTGAAGAAATACGCAAAGACAGACCCAAGCACATCGTCATTCCTCGGCATGTCTTATGCATATAAAGACGGAAACGACGTTATTATACGAGTTCCCGGAAAGTTCACTTATGATATAATTTATCAGACGAACGTTAAGGAAAAACTTATTTCTCTTATAAACTCAGCTGAAGGCACAAATATATCTGCAAACAACCTGAAAGTTGAAATTAACGCAGAAAAACCGGTATTCGATGACGAAACCGGCATAGATGAGATAATACAAAACAGTCAATAATTAACTTAAAATAAGGAGAATCATAAAAATGAAAGCAAGATTACCTCAGGGAATGGGCGGAGGCCCTCAGAATATGCAGGCAATGCTCCGTCAGGCACAGAAGATGCAGGAGGATATGGCAAATCTTCAGGAAGACCTTGACAACCGCGAATATGAAATAAAAGCAGGCGGCGGTGCTGTTGTTCTCAAAATAAACGGCAAGAAGCAGATACAGGAGCTTACTATTGATTCCGACATCGTTGATCCCGACGATACAGAAACACTTGCTGACGTTTTGACTGCAGCATTTAACGAAGCTATCCGTACAGTAGAAGATACAAATCAATCTGAAATGGAAAAGATCACAGGCAGCATAAATATGCCCGGCTTGTTTTAATTAGAATATGTCAGAATTTATTCCACCACTCGAAATACTTATCGAGCAATTTCAGCATCTCCCCGGAATCGGTAGAAAAACAGCTCAAAGACTTGCGTTTTCAATAGTAGATTCAGAGGAAGAAAAGGTTTTGCAATTTGCCGAAGCCTTGGTTAATGCAAAAAAGAACATACACTACTGCCCTTCTTGCTATAATTTCAGCGAAGGTGGGCTTTGTTCTGTATGCCGTAACGCCGAAAAGGATAAATCGGTGATATGTGTTGTAGAAGATGCAAAGGTGCTTATGGCAATCGAAAGAGTTAAGGGTGCAAACCGGTATAACGGTTTATATCACGTACTTCACGGTGTAATATCTCCTCTTGACGGAATCGGTCCCGAACAGCTAAAAATAAAAGAACTCCTCGAAAGAGTTACCGAGCCTGAGTTAAAGGAAGTTATAATTGCCACCAACCCCTCTGTTGAAGGAGAGGCTACAGCAATGTACTTAACCAAACTCTTGAAGCCTATGGGACTAAAGATAACAAGACTTGCATTTGGTATTCCTGCAGGGGGCGACCTTGAATACACCGACGATATGACTCTGCTCTACGCTCTGCAAGGCAGACGGGAGCTGTAAAGATGGAAGAACGCAAATTGAAATGCCTTCGTTGCGGCACAGAAAGGAAATATGTAATGACCGAAAGAATACAGCTTGGGCAAACGGGTTGGATTCTCGGGGATTTACCAAATCTTCTTGCAGGTTCAATGGAAGTCGATATTTACAGTTGCTCGGACTGCGGTAAAATAGAATTCTTTCAATCAGAAAACACTACAAATGAAAGCGACGAAATATCTATAGCACAAAAGAAATGTCCAAAATGCGGAAATCTTCACGATATAGATTATCCCAAATGTCCTTTCTGCAAATATGATTATAATTCCTAACAACAAAAAATAATCCGTTCTTCAAAGTAGAACGGATTATTTTTATTTAATTTTTAAATACCCATTTTTTCTGAATTATGTAACTGCAAACAAACAGCACAGTATCAATAAACAGCTTGATAAGTGTTACGAACCACGCCGCCTCAGCACTCATTACGTTAGACATAAGTGTAACAAGTCCGGCAGATATAAGCATCTGCGGTATACAAAGTGCGTAATATTTTATAAGCGACTTTGCGGTAGAACCCTTGCTTCCAAAGACAAGCTTTTTATTAAAGGTATAGTTGAATACAGATGATGCTATTCTTGCAATAACAGTACATAAAGTTATTGAACTGAATAACAATTTCAGAATAAAGAATAAGCCTATGTCAATCAAAAACGAGCCAACAGAGGAAAGAATATACTTTAAAATCTGCTTATATATTCTTATAGAATCTCTGATTGGGTCAAAATGAGACG
>JAFQOB010000107.1 GCA_017395725.1 Clostridia bacterium | reverse complement strand
TTTAATAACCTCCTTTGTGGTCATTTTTCTGCCTTTATTATATCACAAAACTGTATACAATCATCTTGCACTACCTGTATACTATCATACTACACTGTACAGTCCTCGACGCCCCGTTTTTGCAAGAAAGTAAGCAAAGAACCTTTTAATAAAGGGTCTGTACTACTAATAATAATCTGCAGAAACCCGATAGGCAAGTTCTTTACCAAGCTTTCTGCGAAAGAAAGCGGGAAGAAAGTAGGCAAAGAACCTTTTAATAAAAGTGTTGTGCTACTATTAATAATTTGCAGAGACCCGATAGGCAAAGAACTTTACCTCACTTAGTTTCTGCCACTATTTGTTATAACGTCTTAGTCAAAGTTTTTGCGGGAGTTAAAGAGGGAGCTTTTTTCAAAAAGCTCCCTCTTATTTTTCGATTGCATACAAATTCAAATCCCATGCGGGAACGTATTTGAATTTACGCAAATATAGTTTATAGTTTGGGTTAAGCTCGTTTATGAGCAGAGGCAAATCAAAAAGGTCTTGGTTGCGGTGATATACCGAAACAAGTAAGTCGGGGGAACAATTTGCAATAGTGTCTTTACTGCCGAGCAGAGCTTGTCTTTCCGCGCCCTCGACGTCGTATTTAATATAATCAGCCGTATTGTTACATATACCGTCAACTGTTTTTGCTTCTATTTCCACCGTCTTTTTGGAGTTAAGCGAAAATGGGTTAGCGTTTCTGTTACCGCTTGAATCAAAGTTAAGCACTGTATTTTCATTCCACGAAGCCGCATTTATTGGAATTAAACGTTCATCGGTTTCTGCGAATGCCGACAGCTTTTTAAAGTTGCGTTTATCGGGCTCTAAAGCGAAGATTTTACTAACGTTTTTACATCTGAAAATCATTTCTTTTGCGGTGTCGCCGTTGTAGGCGCCGCAGTCAACGCAGATTTTATAGCTGTCGGGGGAGAGTAAATTATTCCAAGCCTCGTCGGGCGTGGTTTCAATTTCTTTAAGATAGGTAATTTTTCCCGTAAGCTTATAATTTATAACATTATCAAAGACTTTTTTTGAAAGGTTGTCAGCAAGCAAGCTTCTTGTTTTATCAAAGGATTCTTTATGTGTCAAATAATAATTTAAATCAAAAGTACCTTCTCCCGTTACGGGAACGTCGGGGGCATACATTTCGTGCTTTTCGTTCAGGGTGTAAAACCAATCAAGAACGTCATCAAGACTTGAAGCGAAAGAGAGGATAATAATAAAATCCTCGTATTTTTCTTTAATTTCGCTAAAGGAAAGGACGGTTTTTCCGTGAAAAGAATGACCTCTGACGAAGCCGTCACTTGCAAAGAAGTCGGCGACTTCAATACCGAGAGAGTCAAAGCGTTCAAGGATTTTGTCAGCGCCGTTGCCCATACCGTACATAACGATAGGCTTATTTGTTTGTTGCAGATATTTCCAAAGATCTTGTTTTACGTTCATTTTAATAGCTCCGAATAAAATATAACTCTATTTATTATAAGCCTTTATTTTTAGATTGTCAAAGATTTATGGAAAAAAATTATGTATAAATATTGTAGAAAACAATAAAGTATGCTATAATAAATTGATTATACAAAAAGGAGAAGTCGATACTTTGAAGCCTGAAGAGTTAAACGGAGCGACCTTAGCATATATCGGAGATGCGGTTCTTGAAATAATGGTGCGCTGTAAGGTAATCGAAAGCGGTTTCACAAATGCGGGTAAATTGAATGAACTTGCAAGAGATTTTGTTAAGGCAACCGAGCAGAGCAAGATTATTGATAATATTATTGACCTGCTCGAAGAAGACGAAATGACGTTTTTCAAGCGCGGAAAAAATGCCAAGGTGAATCATCCGAAATCAGCGACGGCTGTTGAATACAGCAGAGCGACAGGTCTTGAAGCGCTTTTTGCATATTTGTATATGAAAGGAAAAACAGAACGTCTTGAGTACTTGTTTGAGACAGCTTACAATGAACACATTAATAAAATTATAAATAAAAAAGGAGAATAATATTATGTGGGAAAAATTCAAAAAATTTGCATTTAAGGGCAACGTGGTTGATATGGCAGTCGGCGTTGTAATCGGCGGCGCATTCGGAAAGATCGTTACATCTTTGGTAAATGACCTTATCACACCTTTGATAAGCCTTTTGACAGGCGGTGCGAACTTCAGCGAGCTTTTTGTAATACTTAACGCTAAGGGCGCAGATACTGCAGCTATCAAGACTATCGAAGCGGCAAAGGAAGCAGGTTTTGCGACTTTAAATTACGGTAACTTTATTCAGACAGTAATCGATTTCTTTATAATCGCTTTGTCAATATTTATGTTCGTTTCTCTTATCCAGAAGTCAAGAGATATATCCGAAGCAAAGAAGAAGGCAGAGGAAGAAGCAGCACCTGCAGAGCCACCCAAGCCTACAGCCGAAGAACTTCTTACAGAAATCCGCGATCTTCTTAAGAAAGACTAAAAAGGCAATATCAGGAGAATAAAAATGTTTAGAATAGGCGTAGACCTTGGCGGTACTAATATTGCGGTCGGTATTGTTGACAGCGACAACAATATTGTAAAAAAGGGAAGCGTACCGACAAATGCGGGACGTCACCCTGATGAGATTGTAAAAGATATTGCAGGTCTTATAACGAGACTGCTTGAAGAGAGCGATATAATTCCCTGTAGAGTTGAGCATATCGGTATTGCATCTCCGGGGGCAATTGACCCTGTAAACGGAGTGGTATGCCGAGCAACGAATTTAGGAATGACTGACTATCCGATGGTATCAAAGCTTCGCGAGTTATTGCCCATAAGAAGAATAAAGCTTGAAAATGATGCAAATGCGGCGGCATTAGGCGAAGCAGTTGCGGGCTCGGGCAAGGGCGTTGACAAGTTTATTATGGTAACCCTCGGAACAGGTGTTGGCGGCGGCATAATAATTGACGGAAAAATATATTCGGGCTTTAATTATGCGGGCGGCGAGCTTGGACATATGGTTATCGAGCATAACGGACGTCAGTGCGGATGCGGCAGAAGAGGCTGTTGGGAGACATACAGCTCTGCCACCGGACTTATCAATATGACGAAGGAGCATATGTTACATAACCGTAATTCTATAATGTGGAAAATGGTTGAAAATGATATTGATAAGGTAAGCGGAAAGACTGCATATAAGGCGGCGGCGCTGGGAGATATGACAGCCCGTACCGTATGTGCAGAATATACTGACTATCTTGCTTGCGGATTGGTGAATATAATCAACATATTCCAGCCTAATATACTTAGTATAGGCGGCGGTGTGTCTAACGAGGGCGAAAACTTAATGGCTCCGTTGCGTGAGCTTGTAGAGAGTCTTCAGTTTACGAGTGCAAATGAAGTAAAGACTGAACTGAAAATTGCGGAACTAAAGAACGACGCGGGAATAATCGGCGCAGCATCACTTTAAAAGAAAATTGGGTACACAGAAAAAAGCTTGTGTACCCAATTTTTATTTTTTATCGTTTATAGCAATATCAATAAGAAACGAACCGCAGAAGACAAGAGTGAAGCTCATAACGGCATATTCAAGCATGGTGTAGGCATTAGCATACAGCCATGCTTTTTCGTTTTCCGGGGTGTTGAGTAGGGAAAATAATATGTAGAGAAACACGAGAACCATAACAGCTGAGCATATTTTAAAAAAGCGTAGTGAAAGCTTAGACAGCGTAAGAGTTTTTATATTATTAATCATAATATGTATCCTTTCAAATAGAATATATGTGTGCAATAATATTATA
>JAFQOB010000106.1 GCA_017395725.1 Clostridia bacterium | reverse complement strand
TCTTCTTTTAGCTTTTTCCAATCAACGTCGTATATATTTAAGTATCTGCTGCTCATATCCATAGAGGGCATAGAAGCCATATCAGTGAGCTGTTGGCATACCTCAATTAAAGACAAGCCCTCTCCCGATAGAGACATAACGTTTGCACCGTCGGGGGAGACAGCCTTTTTGGTAAGGTTGATATAGTGTTGCTTCAGGTATTGTTCTTCGCCGTAAAACAGAAAAACACCGTGTATATTATCTTTTATAATTTTTCCGAATTCAAGCGGTGTCATTATTTTAAATCCCCTTATTCTTTAAATTCCAAGGTATAAACGTTATGCTCGGTTCTGACTCCGTGCATTTCGATATCGTAGTCGAGAACGATTTTTCCGTAGCTTTCATTAAAACGGTTTATTACGTTATTTGTACAGATGCAGAAAGAGAAGGGCATATTGCCGATACAGTAGGTGCAGTTTCGTCTGGGGAATTCCGTATCAAACATAAGTGATGCGGGAGCAGCCCCTCTTCTGACAAGGTTAATCATGGTAGGTCTGTTTATTTTGAATCTTAAAGTTGATTCAATGTCAGCCATACCTAATTCTTCATTTTCTTTGTATGTAATTTCCGCAACGTTTCCCTTGATTGTAAGTGTGCCGTCTGTAGAGAATTCAATACATTCACTGCAGTCATCGCCTGAGGGTATGTCGTCAACAAAGGGGGCACAGCCTTTTTGTGCCATAGGGTCAATTTCCGAGTTTTCAAGCTCGGTTATAAGACTGCGGATTTTTATTTTGATTTTTTTTGTAATAGTTTCGTTAGCGTTCATTTTTAATATTTCCGTTATTTCTTAGTCGTTTGTAAGGTCGCCGTTACCGCTGACGGGAATAGCGTCTCCGAGATATGTAGGTTTGGGTTTAAAGATGCAGTAAAGAAAATCCTTGTCCCTTGCCAATATTTCTCTAAGGTTTCGATAGGTCTGACCTGCATATTGTCTTGGGTCGGAAGCATAGCCTACTGCCGATACACCTAAGGATTTTGAAATATATAAAGCTCTGTAAAGATGATATTCCTGAGTAACTATGACGATTTTCTTAGCTTTAAAAATATCACGTGCCCTATAAATACTTTCATAGGTTGAAAAACCTGCGTGGTCCATAAAAATATCTTCCGACGGCACCCCTTTTTTTATGGCATAGTCTTTCATAACGTTGACTTCGTCATAGGTTTTTTGTCCGTGATCTCCACTCATAAGGAGCTTGGGGGCGACACCGTCATTGTAAAGCTTTATGGCAAAATCGAGCCTGTCCTGAAGCATAGGTCTGGGACTGCCGTTTCTGACACCTGCACCGAGAACGAGTATGCAATCGTATTTTTCGTTGAATTTGGTTAATATGTGTTTTTTTGTTGACTGCTGAACAAAAATGTTTATGCCGAAAACGATAATGAAAGCGGCAATACCCAATATGCAGAGTGATTTAAAGACTTTTTTATAATTAATTCTTTTGAAGAATTTGACCTTGGGTGATTTAACAGGGGAGTTGGAGCGTTTTTTAAAAAACTTCATTTCTATTTCTCCGTTAGTAAGTACAATAATACAATTATATATTATCATAAAGCGAAAAAAGTGTCAATAAATTTCGCTATATCAAAAAAACTTAATAATTATGATTAAATATTTTATTCAGACGGAATTAATCAGTGAATTTAGAGAAAGAATAACTACACAAAGAGATAAAAAGAAAGAGAGGGAAAATGATGAAAAAATTTTTATACGGGGCAAGAGTAAGTATAATCACAGTACTTGTAATGTGCGGTGTTTTAACTGTATATACTTTTATTTACAACGGGGCAGTTGAGACGAGAATAGAAAGCGGGGCAGACGGAGAAAAGGTAACCTTGGTGCAAAATAAGCTAAAAGAATTGGGGCTGTATGACGGCAAGTGCGACGGCGTATATGACGTTGATACAGCAGATGCGGTGAGACGTTTTCAGGAATATAACGGGATATATGCAGACGGGGTATGCGGCAATCAGACTTTACAGGCAATGGGACTTGATATATACACATACAGTGAATTTGAGGTTGATGTTTTAGCGAAGCTTATTGAAGCGGAGGCAGGCGGAACAGATTTGCAGACAATGACTGCAGTTGGGGCAGTTGTAATGAACAGGGTAGCCAGTATAGAATTTCCCGATACTGTACTGCAGGTTATATACTCCGGAGGCTCATTTGATTCGGTGGTTGACGGAAGTATACACGAGGCAAGAGCATCTGAACTTGCATATAGGGCGGCTGAAGATGCATTGATGGGGTATGACCCAACCGAAGGTGCATTATACGTATTGCACGGCGGCAGTATGGGCAAGCTTATAACTATGCAAAGTGACGGAATATACTTTGGAAGATAAGTAAAAAGGCTCTCCCTTCGGGAGAGCTCCGCCATAGGCGGTGAGAGGGATTGTTTGAACATAGAGCGCTTCTTTGTTAAAACACGTTAATTCACGCTTTGTTAACCTTAAAAAGTCTACGGAGAAGCGGAACGAGCAATTTAGGTGATCTTATAACAACAATTCTCATATCGGTAAAAACCCCTTTCTTATTTTTGCAGAACGTACAGCAAGCCTGCGGCTACGATAACAATAGCTTCAATTGCTGCCAAAAAGTATGTCGGAAGAAAGAATGCCAGAAGGATTCCGCAACCGAATGACAGAACAATGAGTCCGAGCGCTTTATAAATTCCGTTTCGACATTGCATAATATCTTCTCCCCTTGTATATGCGATTCTTATACTACATTGTATGTTTTGTTTTAGAAAAGTGTTACTTTATTGCAAATGAATAATATCTCTGTGCAGAAATAATGAGTGAGCAGAAACGAGCGTAGGCTCTCTTGTGTAAAGGGAGCTGTCGCGGAGCGACTGAGGGATTGTGTGAAAAAGTAAAGACAAGCAGAAACAACCCCTCCGTCATTTTCTTACGAAAATGACACCTCCCCTTACACAGTGGAGGCTTATTTTGTTTCTGCCTCGTGCTTTTTGATAGCAAAATTTTAGTATATCTATCTACACAAAAAAACACCACCCGCAGTTAAAAAGGCGAGTGGTAATTTTTATTTAAAAAATCTGTGTATACCGAGTAATTTTCTGAATCTTCTGACGTAGGCGGTTATAAAGAGCGTTTGCGCCATATCGAGAGTGAAGAAGATAACGTTCAGCAAAAGCACGATATAAAGTTTTATACTGTCAATATCGGGGAAGAGTACGTCTTTTAAAAATATATAGTATAGGGCAATAGCGACGTTGAATACTGCAAATTTTGCAATCCAGCTAAAGATTATGGGAAGCCTTTCAAGATACTTTTTTATTATAGGGTAAAAGCCGAAGTACATTACGTATATGATAGCAACCGTTTTGTTTGGCAGAAGCAAGAAGGACAACGTTGAAGTTGCTGCGTAAACGAGAAATGGCATATATCCGCCCACTTCTATCATACATACGATAACGAGGAAGGACGCCAGTGCCGCCATAGTAATGTCTATTGTTTCTATAACAGCGCCGAGGAACATTATTATTACGCCCAAAGCACAAAGTATGGCTGAAAAAGCAATACTCTTGGCAGGGGATTTTTTATTGTTTAGGGAATTTCTGTTCATTTTGTTTAACAACATCCTATAAGGTCTCCGCCGAGACATTCACAGCAGCAGTCTGCGCATATAAGGCTTGAGCATATATCGCAGGTTGAACAGCCTGTCCCGTTGGTGTTGGAGGCTCTGTAACCGCCGTAATTGTTTGCGGTGTTTTTTATTTTGTTTAAGGCGTCTTTGTATTCGTTGTTGTCGGGGTCCATATAACACGCCGCTTCAAAGAATTTCTGGGCATCAAAATACCAGCCCTTTTTTTCAAGTATCAAGCCGCGAAGATAGTTCCATTCGCCGTTTCTGTCTGCCGAGGGAATATAATTAAGCATAGTTTCAGCCTCGGTAAGTCTGTTCATTTGAATGAGTTCGCGGATTTGCATATATTCGCCGGAATATGTGTTATAGTTATTGGTTCTGCCGTGATAACCGTTTTGACTGCGTTCTTTTTGAATCTGGTCGTATGCCTCGTTGATTTCCTTCATTTTTTCTTCCACAAGGTCGGAAAGAGGATTATTGGTGTAGTTATCGGGGTGATACTTTCTTGCAAGTTCGCGGTATGCTTTTTTTATTTCGTCGTCGGTTGCTTCACGGGTGACACCGAGTATCTTATATGGGTCTGTCATTATGCCGTAAACTCCTTTTCTTTTAGAGTGAAGTTGTTGTCTTTAAGTATTTTTTCCTGAATGGAGGGTAGTCCCAAACGTAAAATATTGGTTAATATATTATATAGCCCAATATCCGTTTTGTCCATAAGTTCAAGAGCAGTATCTGCATTTGAAAGGATATTTAAGAGAGAAAAATTAATAGTGGAAAACTGTTTTTTTGCATCTTCCATATCTTTAGAGAAGGCTAAGATAGGATTGTATGAATTATGTTTTCCGTCTCCGTCCAAATCGTCTGCGGCATCGGTAATATATATCCATTTGCCGAGGTTTTTTCCGATTTCAAAGACGGTTCTTTTATTTGTGCCTTCAAGTCCAACAGAAAGAGCTTCGCCGAGTAAAATACCGAATTGTTCCGCAGGCATATCTACCGAAGGCGTATTGTTTTTTTCTGTTTCATTTAGCTTTTGCAATGCTTCTGCGGCAAAGGTATCAAATTTTGCAATAAGCTCATTTTTACACGCTTTTTTTCTGAGTCTTTTCAGCTCGGGTAACAAAAGCCGGGAAAGAAAGCTTTTAAGGCCGTCTTTGTCGTGTATTTTGTCGAGAAAATCGTGATAGAGCATAATGACTCCCACGTCGGCGGTAATTTTCAACGCCTCGTTCTCGTTCATCATATTCTTTTTCTTGGTGGGGTGTGCGATACAACGTCTTTGTGAGAAGGAGACCTTTTCAGGTGTGGCGTAAAGCCTGAGCAGAGTCATAAAAACAAAATCATAGCTGAGAGACATTTTGTATATATATGAGTATCTTTTGCCCATAACTCTGCAAAGTCCGCAATATGTGCTTTTGTAAAGTTCAAATTCTTTTACTTTAAGTTCATTCTTATCGGGTTTTACGTATCCAAACATTTTTAGTATAGTCCGTCTCTATGTATTTTTTATTACAGTTCGTATCAGATAATCGTTTAGGTCAGATGCAGTAGCGGTACAAAGCCTTATAAGGTCATAAAGCTTGTATTCATAGATAAGATACAGAGCTGAATATTTATTTTCCGTAAATTGCATTTCCGTTGGTTTTGAAATAATTAAATTAGAGTAGTCGGTTTTTGAAAGGTTATTTTCAAAAGCTTCGCGTATTTTTGCACAGATAGCTTTTAAAGGTGCAATATGGTTTTTTAAGTCTTTTTTAGGAAAAAAGCTATTTTTGTAATTTGCAAGTTCATATAGACCGAGATTAAGCTTGTGAAGCTTTAAAACAAGATAAGTAATATCCTCTCGGTCAATAGGGGGAATAAACTGCTTCATTGCTATGTCAATGCAACGTTTTTTTGTCAGCTCAGAGTCTTTAACAGCACTGTGGAAATCATAGGATATTTCGCCTGATATATACGAACAGAGGGAAAGTGCAATACTAATCATGGTTGTGAAATCTTGAAAACAGTCTTTATTCATATTATTGTACCATTTCTTGCAGTTGCACCGCTTAAGATACAGTATACCATACATAAGGCGGATATTACAACACAAATTTTCAAATAATTTATGAATAATTATATGAAGAACCGCAAAATATATGATAATTTAATGTGTAAATTATTAGGAAACTTTAGTTGTATGCTTGTTGACAAAAGGATTTATATGAGTTATAATATATACTAACTATTTTTATAGATAAAAGGTGATGTCATAATGATAAGAAGTATGACTGCTTACGGCAGAGCGACGGCATCTGTGGAGGGCAAGGAGATAACTGCTGAGATTAAATCGGTAAACTCCAGATTTTTGGATTGTAATATAAAGATTTCAAGAATGTACAGCTTCCTCGAGGACAGAGTTCGTGAGTATATTCAGAACAGAGGAATAAAGCGCGGTAAGGTTGATCTTTACATAGGCGTTGACGTTGTTGAGAAGGTAGGGGTTGAGCTTCGTCTTGACGAGGCTTATACCGAAAGCTACGTAAAGGCGCTGTTTGAGCTTCGCGATAGGTTTGATTTAAAAGACGATATATCGGTAATGGCTGTGGCACAGAACAGAGAGATATTTACCGTTATCAAGCCCGAAGAAGATATGGAAAAGGATTGGCTTATTATTAAGCCTGTTCTTGATCAGGCGATTGATATGTTTATTGCCCAGAGAGAACGGGAGGGTGAAAAATTAAAGGCTGACCTTTTGATTAAGAAGGCAAATCTTATGGAAATGGCTGACAGAATTGAAAAGATGTCTGCCGTTTGCATTGAATCTTATGCAGAAAAGCTTGAAAACCGATTGAAAGCAGTTCTTGAAAAGCATAATATAGAAGCAGATCCCGCAAGAATTATTACAGAATGTGCGATATTTGCCGACAAGGTTGCAGTAGACGAAGAGATTGTGAGACTTCGCAGTCACTTTGACGAGTTTGATAAGATACTTGCCGAAGGCGGTGCTGTGGGCAAGAATATGGACTATTTGCTTCAGGAGATGAACAGGGAGGTTAATACCACCGGTTCAAAGGCGAATGATGCTGATATGGCTCATTTGGTAGTTAATATGAAGAGTGAGCTTGAAAAAATAAGAGAACAGATTCAGAATCTTGAATGAGGTAGGCTATGTTATTTATAAATATAGGTTTTGGTAATATGGTCGCATCAAACAGGGTTGTTGCCATTGCAAGTCCCGATTCCTCGCCTATTAAAAGATTGGTACAGGATGCAAAGGAAGAGGGAAGAGTGATTGACGTTTCCTGCGGACACAAGACGAAGTCGGTTATAGTTACAGACAGCGAGCATGTAATACTGTCGGCGCTTCCTACAGAAAGAATTACCGACAGACTTAACGGAGTTACGGATAACAATACATCTTACGACGACGTTTTATGACAGGAAGCAAAGGGTGATTTAGGTATGGAAAAAAAGAATTTGCTTATAGTTGTTTCAGGTCCTGCGGGAAGCGGAAAGGGCCCGGTTTTGCGTGAGCTTTTAGAGATGTCAGACGAGTTTGCGCTATCTGTTTCTGCAACTACCAGAAAGCCTCGACCGGGCGAGGTTGACGGAGTTAATTACTTCTATATAACCCGTGAGGAGTTTGAAGAAAACATAAAAAACGATACTCTTATAGAGTATACGGAATATTGCGGAAACTATTACGGTACGCTTAATGACAAGGTTCGCCAAATGCTCAATGAAAAGAACGTAATACTTGAAATTGAGGTTGAGGGAGCAATGAACGTTAAGAAGAAGTTTCCCGACTCGGTTTTGATACTCTTGTTACCGCCCGACTTTAAGACGCTTGAGGCACGGTTAAGGGGAAGAGGAACGGAACCCGACGACGTTATCAGAGCAAGACTTGACCAATCGAAAAATGAGGTAGCTCATTTTGACAAATACGATTACGTCGTAATAAACCAGAATGAAGGGGCAAGGGATGCCGCTTTAGATATATTAAACATTACAAAATCAGAAATAAAACGCACGTCGAGGCGTTTGGAAGTGAAGGAAAAGTTTTATGAATAACGAGAAATACACAAGTAAGATTTCGCCCACTCTTGAAGAATTGCAGGAGAAAGGAAAGTACAACCGTTACGAGCTTGTTATAGCTACTGCAAAGTGCGCGAGAATAGTAACAAACGAATACGTATCACAGCGTGAATACGCTGAAAAACTTGTTGCAAACAAGGAAACAGATAAGAGCATTGCAGCGCTTATCAGCCGTGAATACCGCGACGAGAAGGCTGTAAGAACCGCAATTAACAGATTGCATAGCAAGGAATACGAGATTGTCGAGGAATCCTTGGGAAAGAATATTGACTAATAATTTTTAGTAGTCAAAGGATTATGGGAGGTGTATCTGAATGAATGACCTGTTTGCACGGGTGCATATTTTAGATGCACCTTACTTTATTGACAGGGTTTACGATTATCTTATACCGCAGTATCTTCACGGTAGGGTTACTGTGGGTGCTGTTGTAAGCGTACCCTTTGGTAAGGGAAATAAAAGTGCTTACGCAGTTGTTTTTGATATTACAGACAAAACGGATTTTAACGGAGTAAAATCGATAATTGACGTTGTTCCCGACGTGTTTTTGAACGATGAACTTTTGAAGCTCTGCGTGTTTTTGAAGGACAGAACGTTTTGTACCATAGGCGATGCTGTAAAGAGTGCAGTACCCGTATCGGCATTCGGTAAGATGTATACGGTTTATAGCTTAGCAGAGAATATAGATTTTGATTCTTTCAGCGAAAATGCAAGAAATATATGTATGTTTTTGCGAGATAATCCTATGTCAAAGTATGATGCTTTAAAGGCGAGATTCGGTGAACAGACCGACAGAGCGTTACGCGACTTGTCGGCGAGGGGATTTATTGTAAAAGATATCGTATTTCGTGAAGCTGGTAAAAAGAAAGAGAAGAATATTATTTTGTCAATTTCCTGTGAAGAGGCTGAAAACTATATTGATGGGAAAGGTGTATATAAGCTTCGCGGAGAAAAGCTGAGGGCAGTTATTGCGGCGTTGGCAGACAACGGCGGAAAGCTTTCAGAGGCAGAATTAAAAGGCTTGACGGGGGCGGGAGGGCTTCAGTTTAAGTCACTTGCCGAAAAAGGACTTATACAGATTGAAGAGGTTGAGGTTTACCGTAACCCCTACCAAGAAAAGAGCGTTTCAAAGAAGGATAATATTCTTACCCCCCATCAGCAAGAGGCTTATGACAAAATATCGGCTTTATACAGGACGGGTGAACCTAAGGCAGTTCTTCTTCACGGCATAACGGGAAGCGGAAAGACTAGGGTTATAAAATCCGTTATAGACGAGGTGATAGAGTCGGGCAGACAGGCTATAGTACTTGTTCCCGAGATATCGCTGACACCGCAGACGGTGGACCTTTTCAGAAGCTTTTACGGAGACAGAATTGCCGTTATACATTCGTCTCTGTCAAACGGCGAAAGATTTGACGCGTGGAGAAGAATAAAGAAAGGCGACGTTGACGTATGCATAGGAACACGTTCTGCCATATTTGCTCCTTTTGAAAATTTAGGGCTTATAGTAATTGACGAAGAGCAGGAGCATACGTATAAATCGGATATGTCCCCAAGATACCACGCACGAGACGTGGCAAGATTCAGGGCGGGATATAATAAGGCGTTGATGTTGTTAGCATCGGCGACACCGTCACTTGAAAGCTATCATAAGGCTAAGTCGGGAGTATACAATTTAGTTGAACTTAAAGAAAGATACGGTAACGCAGTTTTGCCGTCAACCAAAATATCAGATTTGAGGCTTGATTTGGCAAAGGTGTCGGGGCTGTCGGTTATAGGCGAGACACTTTACCGTTCAATGCAAGAATCATTAAGCAGAAACGAGCAGGTAATACTTTTTATAAACAGAAGAGGATACAATAACTTTGTGTCTTGTGCCATGTGCGGAAAGGCGATAACCTGTGACCATTGCAGTGTATCGATGACGTTCCATTCTCCCGGCAGAGTGTTTGCCGACGAGGGCGAGGACGCTATGAGAGCAAGGGTGAAAAACGGTTGGCTGACCTGTCATTACTGCGGTGCAAGAAGAAAGGTGCCCGAGGTATGTCCCGAGTGCGGAAGCGTTCACATACAGCATTTAGGCTTTGGAACTCAAAAGGTGGAAGAGGAATTGAAGCTTCTTTTCCCCGACAAAAAGGTTATGCGAATGGACGCTGATACTACTTCAACGAAATATGCATTTGATACAATGCTTGACCGTTTCAGAAACGGAGAGGCAGATATACTTATCGGAACACAAATGGTAACCAAGGGGCACGATTTTCCCAACGTTACGTGCGTCGGTGTAATTCTTGCAGATGCTTCTCTGTATCTTGATGATTATAGAGCGAATGAACGAACCTTTGACCTAATAACACAGGTTACAGGAAGAGCAGGACGAAGCGATAAGAAAGGGTGCGCAGTAATTCAGACGTATAACCCTGAGCATCAGATTCTTTCTTATGCCTCGAAACAGGATTATCCTGAGTTTTATAAAAACGAGATATTGCTTCGCAAATCTTACGTTTTTCCACCGTATTGTGATATGCTGCTTATAACCCTTACGGCATTTTCGGAAAACGAGCTGTTAAAGGCGTGTGTTTTTCTTAATACAACAATAAAAGAAAAGGCAGACGAATACGATAAGAACAGTTTAGCACTTAACGTATACGGCCCCCTCGAAGCATCGGTATATAAAGTGAACGAAAAGTACCGTATGCAGTTTGTGGTAAAGTGCAAGAATAATAACGTTACACGTCAATTTTTCGCGAAGATATATGCGTTATGCGAAAAGACCTTTGGAAACAAGATTCAGATTACTATGGATATGGATCCCAATAACATATAGACAGAATATAGGAGAACAATATAATGGCAAAATTAAACATTGTTAAGGTGGGCGACGAAATATTAAGAAAGAAGAGCCGTCCAGTTACAGAAATAACCCCAAGAATAATTCAATTGCTTGATGATATGAAGGATACGCTTCACGCGGCAAACGGTTGCGGGCTTGCGGCTGTACAGGTAGGTGTACTTCGCCGTATAGTGCTTGTTGAGACCGAGCCGGGAGAGCTTATTGAGATGATAAATCCCGAGATAATAGCAACCGAGGGAGAACAGGAAGACATAGAAGGCTGCTTGTCTGTTCCGGGAAAATACGGAGTGACAAAGAGACCTATGACTGTTACCGTAAAGGCTATGGACAGAAACGGCGAATGGTTTGAGGTAACGGGAAGTGAACTTGCGGCACGTGCATTTTGCCACGAGCTTGACCACCTTGACGGCGTTCTTTATATTGACCACGCAAAGATGCTGACACAGGATGAGCTTGATGAACTTTACGAAGAGGAATAAGATAGAAATATATGAGAATATTATTTATGGGAACACCTGATTTTGCAAAGGTGTGTTTTGAATCCCTTTTGACCACAGACAATGAAATAGTGGGTGTTATAACACAGCCCGATAAGCCTAAGGGCAGAGGATATACTCTTATGCCGCCGCCTGTAAAGGTAAGTGCAATAGAGCATAATATTCCGGTATATCAGCCTGCAACCTTGAAAGATGAGGCATTTGCAGAACTGTTGAATGAACTATCCCCTGAGCTTATAGTGGTTGTTGCTTTTGGTAAGATATTGCCGAAGAACGTGCTTGATTATCCCAAATACGGTTGTATAAACGTGCACGGTTCGCTTTTGCCGAAGTACAGAGGTGCGGCACCTATACAAAGAGCTATTATAGACGGTGAAAAGACAACCGGTATTACGACAATGTATATGGAAGAGGGACTTGATACCGGCGATATGATAGAGATGTACGAAATTGCCATACGTGACGAAGACAATTTTGAGACTATGCACGACAAGCTTGCAGACCTCGGCGCATATGCTTTGCTTTCTACAATAAAGGTTATTGAAAGCGGAAAAGTTAAGAGATATAAGCAGGACGACAGCAAGTCTACTTATGCAAAGAAGATAGAGAAAGAAGACTGCTTGGTTGATTTTAGTAAGAGTGCGTTTGATATTCATAATCAGATAAGAGGAACGTCGCCATTTCCATTATCGTTTGCGTTTTTGAACGGCAGAATGATAAAATTTGGTTCATCATTTTTGACAGAGAAGACAAGCGACAAGGTTGCGGGAACGGTTGTATCCCTTGAAAAAGGCAATATATACGTTGCAACGGGAGAGGGAGTAATCGGTATAGACGGAGTATTGCCCGAAGGAAAGGGCAGAATGAAGGCGTCTGACTTTATTAACGGCAGAAAAGTTGCCGAGGGAGATGTTTTTACACCTAATAAGTAACATATTATTTAGAAAAAAGGTGGTTTGTATATGTATTTTGATTACACATATTTGATATTTATAGTACCGGCAATGTTACTTGCCTTGTGGGCACAGACGAAAGTGCAGAGTACTTTTAAAAAATATAGTACTGTTATATCTGCCAGAAGAATGACGGGGGCAGAGGCGGCAAGACGCATTTTAGATGCGAACGGTTTGTATAACGTAAAAATAAACCGCGTTGCAGGTAACCTTACCGACCATTTTGACCCGCGTAATAATACGGTAAACTTATCGGAAGCAGTATACGATAACCCATCTGTTGCGGCGATAGGCGTTGCCGCACACGAGTCGGGACATGCAGTGCAGCACGCAGTTGGATATTCGCCAATGAAGCTTCGTGCGGCGATTATTCCTGTTACGAATATTGGCTCGAAGCTTGCAATTCCGTTGGTTCTTATAGGAATATTGTTTTCGTTTTATCAGTTGGCATATATAGGTTGTATTTTTTACGCGACTTTGGCGCTTTTTCAGCTTGTAACGTTGCCTGTTGAGTTTAATGCGAGTAACAGAGCCCTTGAAGCATTAGAGAATACCGGAATTTTGGGAAGTGAAGAAATAAGGGGTTCAAAAAAGGTGTTATCTGCGGCGGCAATGACTTATGTTGCGGCACTTGCGACGGCGTTGGCACAGCTTTTGAGATTGATAGTTATGGTAAACGGCAGGAGAGGCAGAAGATAAATGTCAGACGTAAGAAATGTTGCTTATGAATCGCTGTTAAAATGCGAGATAAGGCAAAGTTATCCGAATATCGAGATTGATTCTGCAATAGAAAAGCACGGAATGACGGGTGTTGACCGTGCTTTTTATACAGCGCTCGTGTATGGAACGATTGAACGGAAGATAACCCTCGATTACATAATCGGGCTGTTTTCAGGCAGAGACATTGCCAAGATAGATAAAGAGATACTCGTGATTTTGAGAATGGGTATTTATCAGATAATGTATATGGGCAGTGTACCCGACCATGCCGCTTGTAACGAGTGCGTTGAGTTATGTAAAAGGTGCGGAAAGAGAAGTGCTTCGGGATTTGTAAATGCCTTGCTCCGTGAGACAATAAGAAAAAAAGAAAGCATTTTGTATCCTAATAAAGACAAAGAACCAATAAAATATTTATCTGTAATGTATTCGTACCCTCAGTGGCTCTGTGAAATGTGGCTTTTGGATTATGGGCTTGAGAGAGCAGAAAGAATACTATCGGCATTGAATATATCGCCCGATATGACTTTAAGAGTGAATACAATAAAGACCGACAAAGAGGCTGTACTTGCCTATCTTGCAGATAAGGATATAAAGGCAGATAACGGTTTGTATGCAAAGAATGCAGTAAGACTGTTGCAGTCTTGTCCCATATCGGCATTAGAGATATTACAAGACGGACGTGTGTTTGTTCAAGACGAGGCATCACAGCTGTGTGCCGAGGTTTTGGGGGCAGAAAAGGGAGATACCGTTATTGATACCTGCTCTTGTCCCGGAGGTAAAAGCTTTTCTGTAGCATTGAATATGCAAAATGAAGGAAAGGTATATTCTTTTGACCTTCACGGGAACAAGCTTTCTCTTGTTGGAAAGGGTGCAAAAAGAATTGGTATAGAAATAATTGAAACAAGAGAACATGACGGCAGTACGTATATTGAAGAATTAAAAGAAAGTGCCGACAGAGTTTTGGTAGATGCTCCCTGCTCAGGACTTGGGGTTATTGCGAAAAAGCCCGATTTGCGATATAAAGAAAAGAATGCAATAGAAAGATTGCCCGATATTCAGTACAGAATACTTGATGCATCATCGAATTACGTAAAAAAAGGGGGAGTTCTTGTTTACTCCACCTGTACTTTAAATATACGTGAAAATGAAAATGTTGTTGAAAGATTTCTTGCAGAGCATAAGGAATATAGACCTTATGATTTTGATTTTGGAAAGGGAATAAAATCGGAAAAAGGTATGCTGACGTTATATCCCGATATACACAAGACCGACGGTTTCTTTATTTCAAGATTTATAAAAGAGAGCTGATAAATATTGAATATTAAACATAATTTAAAATTTATATTGTTTCCGATAATAGTTGTTGCAATGTTGGCGGCTATTTGGGGATATTTAGCTATACACGGTCAACCCAAAGCTATTGCAACTTATGAACAAGTTTGGTCGGCGGCAGAAGAGAGAGGGTTTACTCCTGTGGATTCAACAGATGCATTTATTGAAGCCTGGGGAGAAAATTCCGATGGACTGGAAAAGGCTCTTTCATTCCAAACAGGAGAGAAAAAATTACATTTTTTTGTGTTTGATTCTGATAAAAAAGCACACTCTATCCGCGCATCGTATTGGTCGTATTTGAGATATGACAGCGGTCGTTACGGTACGGCGGGGACAAATGTTGAATACAAATCGAGTGGAGCAAATTTTACTGTATATGCAGTAAAAACAGATGATTATTATACTGTATGCACAAGGGTAGGAAATACGGTTATTTATGCTGAATGTGATACTGATGCAAGAAAGTCGATTTGTGAAATAATAGAACAAATAGAATACAATTGATAAAAAAATCCCAACCAAATTATCGGTTGGGATTTTTGTCAGTATCTTTAAAAATTAAAGTTCTGCGAAGTACTTGATAGTTCTTACCATCTGAGATGTGTAAGAGTTTTCGTTGTCGTACCAAGAAACAACCTGAACCTGATAGAGGTCGTCGCCGATCTTGGAAACCATTGTCTGGGTAGCATCGAAGAGAGAACCGTATGTGATACCGATGATATCGGAAGAAACGAGTTCTTCTTCAGTGTAACCGAAGGAAGCAGAAGAAGCAGCCTTCATAGCAGCGTTGATGCCTTCCTTAGTTACGTCCTTGCCCTTAACTACAGCAACGAGGATTGTTGTAGAACCGGTAGG
>JAFQOB010000105.1 GCA_017395725.1 Clostridia bacterium | reverse complement strand
TTGTTTTGTTTGTTATTTTGTTTCTCTTATTAACAATATTATATTGTCTTTTTTCTGTTATTGAAAAACAAAGTTTTGAGTCGCAAGAAACAGAACCTTCACTTGGCAAAGGAATTAGATTGCTCTTTATTTGCAATTTGTGCACTTTCTTACTGTTTAACTTGATTCAACCAATCTATTATTTATATTATGCATCACAGGGACCTAACACTTCAAAAGCTTTTCATAACGTTCTTCTATTCACAACAACTTCTTCAGAAATAATGGGAGCATTATGGGCGGTTATGTCGTCAGCTTCATTATGTTACTTATTGAATAAAAAATGCGGTAATTTTATGAAATATACCGCAGTTGCACTTATCGTAACCGAAGCATTAGAAAGATTCAAAGGAGTATTCAGTGAGCTTTACAATCAACTTGCCCCCGAAAAAGTTGCCCAAATTTTGAATAAGTATATTACGCCTTTTAATCTATCTTTGAGTTGGATTCAATGCGCTATAGTATTATTGTTTTTCATTGCCGTTTACAAAGAATACAAATTAAAAATAATTATACTTGTTACCCCTATTCTTAATATTATAGGTGTCTGCGTTCCGAGAATATGCGGTAAAATAACCCAATCACTATTATATGAAAATATTTCCTACGCAGAAAAGCATAATATTTTCTGTATTGGAACAGCCGTAGGTCGATTTTTGCAAACAATAGTTCTTTTTGTAGCATACGTTTTTGCTATTCGTATATTGACAAAATGTATAAACAAACAAAATGTTGATGTTTCATAATTGCACGAAAATAGGCATTGAACAAATGCCTATTTTCTTACGCCATAAGGTCTTATTACCCCACAAGCGATTTTCGTTCCGGAATTGCCACCGGGCTGTGTTTCTAAAATGTTTGTTGATAATTTTAAGAGAATATAACACGTGTTTTTATATAGAACATGGACGTTTTATAAAATTTGTTGATTTTAGACAAGGAGTGTGATATAATATTTCATATAGAAAAGTAGGAGAATTAATAATGGAATTTACTTATAAAACTAATAGCGTGTGCTCACAGCAAATAAAATTTAATCTTGAAGGAAACGTTGTTACAAACGTATCCTTTGTTGGTGGGTGCAATGGAAATTTAAAGGCGGTATCAAAACTTGTTGACGGTTTGACTGTTGAACAAATCGAAGAAAAATTAAAAGGAAATACTTGTGGATTCCGCCCTACTTCTTGTGCTGACCAACTTGCAATTGCAGTAAGAATGGCTTATGACTCGCAAAAAAATCAATAAAAATTAAAATCAATAGTTTTTTTCGAGAAAAATATCATTTTTTCCACTTAAGACTATTGATTTTTTTCTTGTTATAGGTTATTATGATTAAAATTAATCAATTGGAGGAATAAATTTATGAATAATATTGTTTGTTTAGATATGGAAGGCGTTCTCGTACCTGAAATATGGATAGCTTTTGCTGAGGCAACCGGAATTCCCGAACTCAAAAAAACAACGAGAGACGAGCCCGATTATGACAAACTTATGAAATATAGATTGGATATTCTTAAAGAACACGGACTTGGTCTTAAAGAAATCCAAGAAACAATCGCAAAGATTGACCCTATGCCCGGAGCCAAAGAATTCCTTGATGAATTACGTACAATGACTCAGGTAATTGTTTTGAGTGATACTTTCTTGCAGTTTGGTATGCCTCTTATGGCAAAATTGGGATACCCTACCCTCTTTTGCAACGAGCTTGTTGTTGCACCCAACGGTGAAATAACAGACTATAAGATGAGAGTTGAGAAATCCAAGTATTCTACGGTAAAAGCTCTTCAATCTGTTGGTTTTGAAACAATTGCCGCCGGAGACAGCCACAATGACCTTGGTATGATTCGTGCAAGTAAAGCAGGCTTCTTGTTTAAGAGCACAGATAAAATAAAAGCAGATAATCCCGACCTTGAAGCTTATGAAGAATATGACGAGCTTCTTGAGGCAATTAAAAAAGTGCTTTAATAAAAACTATGCACATAAATGCAAGTTAAATCTTGTGAATATATTTTCCTTACATAATTAGTATCACTTACTTATTGACAAATACGGAAGAATTGTTGTAAAATATAATCACATATAATACTACTCATTTTCGGAGGAATAAAAATGGGATTTTTAACAGGTAAAACAGCCATAATTACAGGCGCAGGACGCGCAGTATTAAGCGACGGACGTTGCGGTTCAATTGGATACGGTATTGCTACTGCATACGCAAAAGAAGGTGCAAACCTTGTTATTACGGGAAGAAACACAAAGAAACTTGATGATGCAAAAGAAGAACTGGAAAGATTATACGGTATAAAAGTTCTTACTGTTGCGGCAGATGTTAACGACGGAGCTGACAACGAAGCTGTTGTAAACGATGTTGTTAAAAAGGCGATTGATGCATTTGGTAGAATTGATGTACTTATAAATAACGCTCAAGCTTCTGCTTCAGGTGTGCCGATTGCTCAACATACAACAGAACAGTTTAATCTTGCTATGTTCTCCGGTCTTTATGCAACGTTCTACTATATGAAGGCTTGTTATCCTTATTTGAAGGAAACGCAGGGCTCTGTAATCAACTTTGCATCCGGTGCAGGTCTTTTCGGTAACTTTGGTCAGTGTTCATACGCTGCAGCAAAAGAAGGCATCAGAGGTCTTAGCAGAGTTGCTGCTACAGAATGGGCAAGAGACGGAATAAATGTAAATGTAATCTGCCCTCTCGCATGGACAGCTCAGCTTGAACAGTTTAAGAATGCATATCCCGATGCATTTGAAAAGAACGTACACACTCCTCCCGCCGGTCATTTTGGAGACTCGGAACTCGAAATAGGAAGAGTTTGCGTTCAGCTTGCTAACCCCGACTTTAAGTATATGAACGGTGAAACAATTACACTTGAAGGCGGCATGGGACTTAGACCTTAAAAATTAGGCTAATATAAC
>JAFQOB010000104.1 GCA_017395725.1 Clostridia bacterium | reverse complement strand
GACTTCAATTATACCGTCGCCCAATTCGCCGTTGTCAAAATAATATGCATTGAAACCTGCGCCCGGAGTAGTTTCAACAACTGTTACTTTTGTACCTTCAGGAAGATCGAAAATTTCGAACTGATCGCCATGGGACAAGGTAACGGTAAACTGTCCGTTAGAATCAACATATACAGCAGAAACTGTATTGTCCTTAGTTTGAGAAGCATTAAAGGTTTTATCTGTAACATCTGTTCCACTGAGGGTTACAAGCATTGTAAAGGTTTTAGCGGGAATTTCATAAGAAGTTCCGAAGGGATGATTAATTTCTTTACCGATTGTAATGTTGCCTGTTTTTCTTTCGGAGTTTACGAAAGATACTTCGGCAATCTCGTTTGCTTCAAGAACTGCTGTTTTGGTAGCATCGTCTGCAATATAACCTTCCGTTTCAATTTCAGTTACGGTAATAACCCAATTTGCAACCATATCGCCGATATAAAGAGTTTCATCTGCTTTAAGTTCAACAGTTGTTTTATTGTTTGTGAAGATTACGGAAGTTTTAGTTTCCAAACCGTTTGCATCAATGTGGTATGCTTCATAAGTACCGTCAGCCGCGCCTGTAATTTCAAATTCAAATGCAGTAGAGGGTGTCGCAACACCTGCAGCCATAGTTTTAGTGATTTTTATACCTGTCTGGGGTTTTACAGTCAATTTACCGTTGTTACCGAGAATTGCGCCAACAACATAATCGTAGCCTGCTTCATTTAATGAATGACCTTCAGAATCTACATATGGAACTTCTGTCCAAGGAAGCGTACCTGTTTCATTGGAGGTCTTTGAAACTATATCTTCTATGCCTGTATGCACGTGAACATAGCCTGCGGGGATATACCAAGTACCATCAGCATTCTGCTGAGCACTATCCAAAACTGAAGAATGAATCTCATGGTAGTGATAAGTTACAGTGGAATTTGTATAAACCGCTTTTCTGGAATATCCTGATGAAGGAGAAGCTCCTGTTGCAAGAGTACCTGAAGTATTGGCATAAACCAAAGTATCTCCAGTAAAGTAATATCTATTGTTTTGTTTGGAAGGGTTAAAATAGCTATATGTATTTACTTTTCCGTAGCCTATTGAATTATCAACTTCATACTGGTTGGAGTAGAAGCTTACGGAACCGTCGGAATTTGTGTTTGCTAAAATATAAGCAGAGTCAACCTTATCGTTAATAGTATATTCTGTGATTTCTTCGTCAAGAGAAACTTCGTAAACCAAACGAATGGGCTTTGTTGCGCCTGAAGTTGCAAGAGATTCAACGTTGCCGTCTTCATCCAAAGAAACATTGTAAGAAATGATGGGAAGAAGTGCCGCAGGAACGGCAAAGGTCATCATCTGTTCGCCTGTAGCTATATTTTCGCGAAGCTGAACGATAATATACATCATATCGGTTTCTGCAGTGCCGTCGTCAACGCCAACCTGTCCGTAGAAGCCGTAGCATTTCACTCTGAAAGTAGCACCGTCAATTTTTTCACCTGGAGTGCCGTTCCAATAGTCAAGGAAGTTACCGTTTGCATCGGCAAACCAACCAATGTAGTTGGAATATTCAGTATCGCTGGTATAGCTGAGCTGACCGTCAGTATATGCGCTGCCGAGAAGAGTTCTTGCGGTGTCCGCATCTACACCGATTCTGTTCTGAACCGCCCAAACAAGCTCGTTGCCTTCCGTAGTTGGGTTAGCCGCTGAACCGAAAGTTCCGTTTTCCAAATCTGCCGCAAAGGTTGCGCCTGTGTGAAGAACACCGCCAAGGTAAATACCTTTAATATCGGTAACTTTCATATATTTACCGATTCTGTCAACGAATGAAACGTAACCTGAAACGTCTTCACTGCTTCCAACCAAAGTGGGATAATATTTAGTCTGAAGCTGAATTTCAGCTACAATGTCTTTAAATGCGTCAGTAAGAGAGTTTCCGACTGTTGAGCTGACAGCGGCAGTATAGTAACCGTCAACATAGTTTTTGGTAAGACCATCCATTTTTGTAACTCTTACTGCCGGATTGGGGTTCCATCCCGATGTTGCAGCTTGAACTGTTACGGAACCGCCTACAGCAGTGGAATTCCACGTTGTCCAAAAATCGTTAACTGCAGTGGATGCATTTACTGAAGTAGGGTTAAGAACTGACATTGCAAGGGCGTTATTATCAACGCCGAGACCAAGTGTATAGAAGAGAGGCTCTGTGTTATATTTTGATTTAATCAAATTTTTTGCGTATGATAAAGTAAGCTGTGTTACGAATGCGAGGGCGGCACTGGGTGTAGAACCGTTTCCTAAATTATACTGACCGGGATTTGCATATGAGCTGGTACCCAAAGTGGGAGCACCGTCAGACATCAAAACTACAATAGGCTTACGGTTTGTAGTTGTGGTATTTGAAGAAGCTGTAAGCTGCTGAATTGCAGAGAGAACACCCTTCTGAATATAAGTAGCGCCTACGACTTCAATTGACTGTGAAGTAGGAACATCACCATTGGAATTTCTTACGTCAGAGTCGACACCAACGTATTCATCGCCCCAATATTCAGTGTACGTGAGGTATCTTCCGTTTCTGTCAGTGGTGGTATATCTATCCAATGGGAGAATAACTCTGGAAGCATTTTCATTGGTACTACTGCTACTGGTACCGGAATAGAGGGCTACGCCGATTCTTGAAGAAGAGTTCATTCCAAGAAGCTCCGCAATAGTCGCATTTGCAGCATCAACCAAATCCTCGGCAACGTCATTATGTCCTTGATCATTATTCATTGAGCCTGAAATATCAAGCACAAGAATAGTATCCGTGGGAATATCAGATTCGCCGACGATGGTCATATTTGAACCCATAGCTGAAAGAGCAACGAGAAAGCTGTCATCTTCCATATTGACAGTTGTATCAGGTCGATTATCTTTAGTCATAACCGACTTATCCGTCCATACAGCTCCCGCGTTTTCCGTGGACAGAGTTTGCCCTGACCCTATATGGAAGAACTCCTGATAAGAACTGTAAGTTGAGGTATCCGCAGTAAGTTTTGCATCTGTCGCCCCTACTGCAAAGCTAACAGCGGGAACCAAGCCCAGCGTCATTGCAGCGCTGAGAGCTAAGCTCATAAATCTCTTTGAAAATCCTTTTTTAGATTTCATTTTTGAATCAGCCTTTCTATACGAAATTTCGTTAATATACTATCAAGAAGTGCCATCTACTTATTAAATAGGCACAGTGCGAATAAATACACTTATACAGAATAATTATAGCACTTCTATAGAGATTTTTCAAGTCTTTTTTCAAAAAAAACACACTTTAAGATCAAGAGTTCACATTTTCGCAAAATCCCCGAAATATCAAGTTTTTTTGACAAACACCTTTCCCCCGAAATCAAGAAGTCTTTGGGACAAATTTAGTATTTCAATGAATAAAATACGGTACAAATTTCTTCATAACAATTTTGTAAATTATGAGAGCTGCAGATTGAAAAAACAGCATACTTATGATATACTGGATATGTGAAAACAGTTCGATAAAACTGAATTTGTAGAGGAGGTATATAACATGAAAAAAGTAATGTCTTTAATTTTAGCCTTAATAACGCTTTTGTCTTGTCTTACTGCTTGT
>JAFQOB010000103.1 GCA_017395725.1 Clostridia bacterium | reverse complement strand
ATCGTTACCTTCGTTTTTTTACCTACACGGACTACACCGGGCATTATACGGTAAAAATGCAAATTCTTATCCATCTCTTCCTCCGTTTTTGCTATGTCTTTTTTTATATTATTAGTGCTATATTAAACCTGTGCCAATGCCTGTTCGATATCTTCTATTATATCTGCCGCATCTTCGATTCCAACAGAAAATCTGATAAGGTCGGAGCCTACTCCTGCCTCTTCAAGCTGTTTATCGGAAAGCTGACGGTGTGTCGTACTTGCAGGGTGAAGCACGCAAGTTCTTGCATCTGCAACGTGGGTCACTATTGCAGCCAATTTCAAGCTGTCCATAAACTTCGTTGCCGCTTCTCTTCCGCCCTTTATGCCGAATGATACAACTCCGCAAGTGCCGTCGGGCATATATTTCTTTGCCAAGTCATAATACTTGTTGCCCTCAAGTCCGGGGTAGTTTACCCAAGTAATCTTCTCGTGAGCTTCAAGATATTTCGCAACCTCAAGAGCATTTTCGCAATGTCTCTTTACTCTGAGGAATACTGTCTCGAGTCCAAGGTTAAGCAAAAATGCATTATTGGGAGACTGCATTGAGCCAAGGTCTCTCATAAGGTGTGCTGTCGCCTTTGTAATATAAGCCGCATTTCCGCAATCCTTCGCATATACCATTCCGTGATACGATTCGTCGGGCTGTGTAAGTCCGGGGAATTTCTCTGCATTTGCAAGCCAATCAAATTTACCGCCGTCAACAACTACGCCGCCTAAAGCTGTCGCGTGTCCGTCAAGATATTTGGTAGTCGAGTGAACAACAATATCTGCGCCGTGTTCAAGAGGACGGCAGTTAACGGGTGTGGGGAATGTATTGTCAATTATAAGCGGTACGCCGTTTGCATGTGCGCACTTTGCAAAAAGCTCTATATCGAGCACAACAAGAGAGGGGTTTGAAAGGCTTTCTGCAAATACTGCCTTAGTATTGGGCTTAAATGCCGCCATAAGCTCTTCTTCCGTAGCATCGGGGGATACAAAGGTTACGTCTATTCCCATCTGTCTTAACGTTACGTCAAAAAGATTGAACGTTCCGCCGTATATCGCAGAAGTGCTTATCAAATGGTCGCCGCATCTGCAAATATTAAATACCGAATAAAAGCTTGCAGCCTGTCCCGAAGACGTAAGCATAGCTCCTACGCCGCCTTCAAGCTGAGCTATCTTTCCTGCTGTATAGTCGCAGGTAGGGTTTGCAAGTCGGGTATAAAAATATCCCGACTCCTCAAGGTCAAACAGCTTTCCCATCTGTTCGCTTGATTCGTATTTATAAGTCGTACTCTGTACTATGGGCATTACTCTCGGTTCGCCGTTCTTGGGCTCGTATACGCCCTGTACGCATTTTGTATTAAATCTGTAATCTTTCATTTGTTTGCACCGCCTTTTCTTACTTTACCTTGTAGCTATCCTTTAAGGAAACTATTCTGTTAAACGTATTCTCATACTTCGAGTCAAGTGTATAATATCCCATTCTTACAAACTGGAACTTGTCCCCAACCTTTGCGTCCTTTAAGCTGGGTTCTGCCTTACAGCCCGTTAGTTTCTTCACTGAATCGGGATTAAGATAATCATCATAAGTCTTGTCCTCGGGCATATT
>JAFQOB010000102.1 GCA_017395725.1 Clostridia bacterium | reverse complement strand
GAGAGTGACCGCTTCTGCCGGGGTTGCCGCAGTAAGATGTCATACAGCTAAGGATTTCGTTAACGACAGCAGGCGGTTTAGGAAAGGTAGTGGCGGCGTTGTCAAAGTATATCAAAAATATTCACCTCAGTATTTCAGAATAGGGGATGCCCGCATTATCAAGAAAAGAGACAGCAGCAGGGATTTCCTTGCAAAGCATTTCGAGACCGTAGGCACAGCCTTTTTTAGTTGTATTAGGCTGTAATTTAACAATTTTGGTTTTAATTCCGTTATTAGACAGATATTTTTCGCTCCGAATAGCGTGATTAACGGAGCTTATAGCGATTATACATTTTTTCATTATTTACTTTAAACCTCCTTCACTACAGTTTATGAAGGAGCCATTATTTTGCCCCTACTTTCTTTAAGGAAGAAAGTAGGCAAAGAACCTTTTAATAAAAGGTTTGTGTGTACTCAAAGCCTCGCCCTACGGGAGAGGTGGATTTGCCGAAGGCAAAGACGGAGAGGGATTCTTTAAGGAAGAAAGTAGGCAAAGAACCTCGAAACTCTGGTTTGTGCCACTTTTTTACATTTGCACAAACATTATTCCTATATTGTAGGGGAGGGGTCTCCCCTCCCGCTACTTTTCAAGGGAAGCAAGCAAAGAAGCCTTACCTCTATGTACAGGTAAAAACACTATCTTAATAAAATCTTAAAGGGTTTCCATATTGTATCTTAAAATATTAAGTGCTATAATTAAGCCATAGAAAAACCAAGAGAAGAGGAAGAAATAATGTACAACGTTCTTATATGTGATGACGAAAGAGATATTGTATCCGCATTAAAAATATATCTGACATCTGAAGGCTACAACTGTTTTGAAAGCTATAACGGCAGAGAGGCGGTATCCTGTGTGAGAGATAATGACATACATTTAGTTCTGCTTGATATAATGATGCCCGAGCTTGACGGAGTGGAGGCGTTGGCGAAAATAAGGGAGATATCAAATATACCTATTATATTTTTAACAGCCAAGTCCGAGGATACAGACAAGATATTAGGGCTGAATGTTGGGGCTGACGATTACATAACGAAGCCGTTTAATCCGGTTGAAGTAATAGCAAGAGTAAAATCGGCATTACGAAGATATTTCTCCTTAGGCGGAGGAAGTGTAAAGGAAACTGACTTGACTTTAGGTGGCTTATATTTAGATGACGGAGCGAAAAGAATAACCGTAGACGGAGAAGAGGTTTCTTTAACACCGCGAGAATTTGAGATACTGAAATTTCTTATGCAGAATAAGGGGAAGGTATTTTCCCCAAAAGAAATATATAGAAAAGTTTGGAAAGAAGAACCTATAGGTGCTGAAAATGCAGTAGCAGTACACATAAGGCATTTAAGGGAAAAGACTGAGATAGACCCCAAGAATCCGCGATATATAAAGGTTGTATGGGGACAAGGTTATAAGATGGAGGATAGAGAAAGATGAGGGGATTTGCACAGAATTTAGCGGTAAAGATTATATCGTTTATAATGCTTGTAGTTTTAATCTTTTCGCTTTATGTTTCGGTGGTCGGAATATGTGCATTGGTTTCGTATGACGTATATATCGACGGCGGCGCAAGATTGACAGACGAGATATACGAGTCATACGTATACAGTTATAAAGGCATATCAATGGCTGAAGATTATTTGAATGATAAGTTCAACGGATACGATACTTATGTAATTGAAGGGCATTTAGCGCCTGAATATACTAACTTTAGATATAAGGCTATAGACAGCGAGGGCGTTATACAAGGTTCCAATATGTCTGAAACCGACGAGTTGTATAAAACGTATCATACTGTAATTAACTGTTTCGTATCCGACAAAAGCTCGGTGAATACACATTATGCTACGTTGTCGGGCTATTCAAGCGTTGATTCGTATATAGCTGATTTTGAAAACGAGGGAAGACTCGTTGTTTCGACAGAGTTAAAAGATATGAGCGATAACAAAGTATTGTTAAAGCTTATATACAGAACCGGTGAGCAGAGAAAGATTGACATAACCTTCGGTGCTTTGAGAGAACCCATAAAGAAAGACGGACTATACTTTAATATGCAGTTAGCTAATATAGGAATAGCATTCAAAGACGCAATATTTGTATATGCTGTGGTTGCTTTGTTGCTGTGCATATTCTTGTTTACAGTTCTTATGCTTGGCGCAGGGCACAAGAAAGGTGTAGATGGAATACACCTCAGTAAATTTAACAAGATACCGTTCGATTTATACTGTTTTGTAAATCTTATAATTGTTTACTTTGCTTTAGAGATAATATTTGACTATGGATATTCCGATTTTAGTGTTTTAGCATTGTTAGGTATAGGAGTTATACTGTTTGCGGCTATGGCAGTGGGACTGTGTATGACCTTTGCGGCAAGAGTAAAGACTGACGGTTGGTATAAAAATACGGTGATATACTTTTGCTTTAAGTGGCTGTTTAAAATACTGAAAGCAATATTTAAGGGTTGCTGGTATGTACTGAAAAGACTACCTTTGATAGCGAAAACGGTATTGATAGTGTTGGGACTTACCTTGGTAGAAATACTGTTTATCGCAATGGGAATAGAAGATTATATTCTTTTGTGGTTTGTTGAAAAGATATTTATTGTTCCCTTGATACTGTATTTTGCTTTATGTATGAGAAGCTTACAAATATCTGCAAGAAAGATAGCGGCAGGGGATATCGAGCATAAGGCAGATACTCAATTTATGATATTGGATTTCAAGGAGCACGGCGAGAACTTAAATGGAATAGGCAATGGATTAAAGGTAGCTGTAGCCGAGAGTGTAAAAAGCGAGAGAATGAAAGCCGAGCTGATAACCAACGTTTCTCACGATATAAAGACCCCCTTAACGTCGATAATAAACTACGTTGACTTGATAAAACGAGAGGGCTTAAGGGGAGAAAATGCAGAAGAATATTTAGAGGTACTGGAAAGACAGTCAAGCAGACTGAAAAGACTAACCGAGGATTTAGTCGAAGCATCAAAAGCCTCGACAGGTAATATATCGATAGAACTTGAGAAGACGGATAT
>JAFQOB010000101.1 GCA_017395725.1 Clostridia bacterium | reverse complement strand
GAAGCCCATATTTTAAGCAGTTATTTTGCACCGAGAGGATATAGCCGTATGTATTCTTTGGGAATGCAGCTGGCACAGCTTTACCTTTCACCCTTTGATAAGCTTATAGGCGTTATCGGTGAAGCAGGCTCGGGAAAAAGTGCGTTGATTCGCGGAATGTTTCCGGGACTTGAACTGACAAATGATGATGACGGTGTTTATGTACGCCCTCTGCCTCTGCTCGATCAAGGTGGCGGCGGTTTCAAATTCTTTTCTCCCCACACATACCACGTAGATATAAGATTTGAAAACGGCTTCACACAGATGAGTGTACTTGCAGATGCTATACGTGAAGCATTGGCAAACGGAAAACGAGTTGTTGTTGAACACTTTGACTTAGTATATCCGCATCTTGGTTTTAACGCAAATCTGCTTATAGGTGCAGGTGAGCAGATTCTTATAGCCCGTCCCATGCTTTTTGGACCTGAACCCGACGAGATAAAAGAAACCGTATATGCATCACTTCGCTATCGTCTTATGGCACATACGGCAGAAGACCTTTGCGAAGCGTGTATGCCAAAGGAAGATTTGGAACGCTGTATGCACGACGACGTAAAGCACGGCTTTGTTTTAGCCTTTCCGGAATATAGACCGAATTTTGATATAGCCGCCCTTGAGGCAAAAGTAAATGAGCTTATTGCGGCAAATCTGCCAATCACTTACGTTGACAACAACCACGTTTCCATAGGAGACAAGATTCACCCTTGTACAGGTCCCCGTATTCACGTTTCCAACACCGGAATGATAGAAAACTTTAATTTGTTGAATCATTTTATATACGATCAATTCACCAAGCGTTATCTTTTGATTGGCTGTGTCGGCGAACAAGCGGCACAGGCTTTGAAGAAGCTTGATGAAAATCAGAGGAAACAGACGGACCTCTTATTCTAAAACAAAAAGGCAAAAAAAAGACGTATTATGGAAATTACGCTGAAAGAAATTCTTGATGCCCGAGAAGAGCGTGTGCGCAAACAGGAGAAGATGCAAAAGGAAAACAACACCCCTTTGATTTGCTTTACTATGAATATAGCAGGTCCAATTAAGACGTCTCCTTCTATAATTCGTGCATTTCAGTACGGACTAAAAGAGCTTGAAATGGCTATAAAAGATTATAAGGTAGCCGCACAAGTAACAGAATACGAAAAGACCGGTCCTACGTGTCTGCTTTCCGTTGAGGGTGATGCCGAGGATATCAAAGATATTTGTATCAAAATTGAAGAATCTTGCCCCTTGGGAAGACTGTTCGATATGGACGTAATAGACGTTGACGGCAAAAAGCTTGAACGACCAAAAGAAAGATGCTGTATAGTATGCGGTAAAGCAGGAAGAGAGTGTTCTGCCGGAAGACTGCATAGCGTAGAAGAATTGCAAAGCAAGACAAAAGAGATAATAACAAATCATTTTGTAAGGGTAGACAGCGAAAGGGTTGCCGAACTCGCAAAAAGATGCTTGATAGAAGAGGTGCATACAACCGTAAAACCCGGACTTGTAGACTTGTCAAATAACGGAAGTCATAGGGATATGAACGTACAAACCTTTGAAGATAGCGCCAATGCCCTTGTTGACTACTTTAGAAAATGCGTAACAATCGGCATAAATACAGCCGAGAATACCCCCGAAGAGACTTTTTACGAGCTCCGCAGAGCAGGTATTGAAGCTGAAAAGACAATGTATAATGCAACGAAAAGCGTAAATACCCATAAGGGCATTATATATTCTATGGGTGTAATATTGGGAGCCATAGGCAGACTGTGGAAACCCGATAATCCTATAGGAAAGACAGAAAGTATTTTATCCGAATGTTCAGCTATGACAAGAAATGCAGTAGAGAAAGATTTTGCCGATATAGACGGGTCTACAGCTGGTGGCAGACTGTATCTGAAAGAAGGGATACGCGGAATACGCGGAGAGGTTGCCGAGGGATTTCCGGCAGTAAGAAATATTGCTCTTCCGATATACAAGTCAGAACTTGCAAACGGAAAGAATAAAAATGATGCAGGAGTGATTACACTACTGCACCTAATAGCTAAAATATACGATACGAGCATTTATAACCGAGGCGGAGCCGAGGGTGTAAAGTACGCACAGGAATATGCAAAGAAGCTTATTTGCAATACGCCGACACAAAAAGATATTGAGGAAATGGACAAAGCGTTTATAGAAAAGAACTTATCCCCCGGCGGCTGTGCCGACCTCTTGGCAATAACTTATTTTTTAACAAATATCGAAAACATATAAAGATAGGCAATATCTTTCCGATAAAGGATTGATATTGCCTTTTTATTATTCATTATCAATAATCCATTGAAGGAGGTCTTGATATTTCATTTCCCCTGCGGCGACAGCAAGACCAACTCTTGCTACGTCCTCGTTGGTAGGACGGATTTTTATACCGTTAGTTTCAAGGAATGTCAGAAGAACGTACATTCCTATACGCTTGTTACCGTCAACAAAAGCGTGATTCGAAATAAGAGCATATCCAAGCCTTGCTCCCTTCTCTTCTTTTGTAGGATAAAGCTCGTGTCCGTCAAAGGTTGCAAAAGCAGATTCGAGTGCACTATCCAAAAGTGCCTTATCTCTTATATTGGGGTCACCGCCCGTTTCATCGGTTATAAGCTTGTGGAGAAGCATAACTTTTTCTTGACTGAATTTAATCATTTTGCAAGCTCCTCAAATGCACGGCGATACTGTTTAAGAACACGAGCAGCAACGAAGTCAATTTTTTCATCGTCTGTCATTTCAATGGTTGTATCTTTCTCAATGTCAACAAGCTTATATTTAGGTTTATTGTTTTTAAAAATATACAATTCTCCTTGTTGCTCAGTCATTCTTGCAACTTTTGAAAAATTCTGATTTGCTTCGGAAATTGATACGATTTTATTAGTATTAATATTCATTAGAACACCTCGCCACAAATATTACAACAATATTATACACAAATTTTAGGATATTGTCAACCTAACTTTTTAAAATTGCTTTAGTATAATTATAGATTTCCAAAAGCTTGATTATTCAAAATAATACAATAACAGCGTATACGGCTAAGAACCATATACGCTGTTGTTTTATTTACTGCGGTTATTTTTTGCAAGCTCGGACACGTCGCGCATTTTTGACATTATGTAATCATACCCGCCCTCGTTGTGAGGAATGGTGCAATTAGAGCAATCTTTAACCCCCGATTCAAGATAGACGAAATTTCCGCCGCACTTGTCGCCAAGCGCATAAAGCGGACAACAACAAAACATACAGTTAAAGAAGTCACCGTTCACCTTGTGGCAAGGAAAATACTCACAATCTTCATTTTTAAAATGTTTACTGCAATTTTTCAAAAAAATCACTCCCGAAAAAGCGTATTAACATTACGGTTCAATTGTAGCACAAGCCAATAAAAATATCAATAATTTCTCTATTTTTTATTTAAGACTTCTTTATTAAATTCTTATAATTTTAGTTGACAAATTTGTACCGGTAGAACAATAAAATTGCAGAAACGAGCGCAGGCTCCCTTGTGTAAAGGGAGCTCCGCCGCAGGCGGTGAGGGATTGTATAAAGAAGTAAAGAACAGCAGCCCACCCTCTATTGACAATCTTTTTTTATTATGATAGAATATAATATTAGTATGACAATAGTATACGGAGATGATTTTAATGAGCAAAAAGACAGTACTTTGCATTATGTTTGGCGGTAATTCTACAGAATATGAGGTATCGCTCAAATCCTCTTACTCTGTGCTTGAAAATGTTGACAGGACAAAATATGACATTGTCAGAGTGGGCATTACAAGACAGGGACAGATGTATATATATGAGGGTGAAGACGCAAAGATTAAAGATAACAGCTGGAAAGATGACAGTGCAAACTTAAAAAAGGCATTGTTTTCCACAAGCTATGGCGACCACGCAGTGTATGCAATTAATGAAGGCGGAGCCGTTGAACGTGTTGCAATAGACGTGGTATTCCCCGTTATGCATGGTGCATATTCGGAAGACGGAAGACTACAGGGTATGCTTGATATGTGCGGAGTT
>JAFQOB010000100.1 GCA_017395725.1 Clostridia bacterium | reverse complement strand
GAATATTTAAAACAATTTGATGTAATCTTCCCTATAACACATGGAACAAAAGGAGAAGATGGAAAACTACAAGGAATGTTAGATTTCTTCGATATAAAATATGTCGGTCCTAAAACAGGTGAAAGTTTTATTTGCATGGATAAGGTATATAGTAAAATGGTTTTTGAAAAACTAGGAGTTAATGTTGTTCCATATGAAATCTATGATAAAAACAAACAAAAAAATATACCATTTCCTGTTATTGTTAAACCAGCAAATGGTGGCTCATCAGTTGGAATATCAAAAGCAAATAATGAGCAAGAATTAAACCAGGCTATTGAAAAAGCCAATCTATACGATAGTAAAATAATTTTAGAACAATTTATTAAAGGCCAAGAATTGGAATGCGCTGTTTTAGAGGATGAAGAAATAATAGTATCTGAAGTAGGTGAAATTAAATCAGCAAATGAAATATATGATTATGATTCAAAATATATAAATAGCGAATCACAAACAATTATACCTGCTCATATACCAAATGATATAAGCAATACTATAAAAGAAACAGCAGAATACAAAGCTTCAAGCTTACCTTTATATACCCCCGTATGACCGCTTGCAAAAGGGGGAAGAATAAAGAGTCCTTCATTATTTCTTCTCAAATCCCAATCGGCAGCAGAGCCGAGATGGTCCATAAGCGATCTATAGTTATATTTTGTAATAAGGCCTACGTTGTAAATACTCGAATTAGACATATTCGAAAGAACAAAATCTATCTGTCTGTATCTTCCGCCGAAGGGTAAAGAAGCTACAGTTCTGTGATTAGTAAGCTCACCCAAAGTACTGTCATATATATTAGAAAAAATTATACCCATTGCTTTCATGGCAAAATCCACCTCTCTATTTTATTGATTGTAAACAAACAACACTAAAAGATTTCTTTTGGCAAGAGAATCTTGTTCTGAGGAACGACCTTATCTTTACCAACTACGGCAATTCCCCACTTGTTCTTGTCGTAAAACTCGGGAATATCACCTATTCTTGCATTGGCATTTACAACCGAATCTTCACCGATTATAGCATATTTGATAACCGAATTACGCCCTACCTGTGCATTGGGCATAACAAAGCTGTTGGATATTTCTGCATTTTTTCCTATAGTACAGCCTGTAGAAATAATGGAATTATATACGTTACCGTATACGGTACTTCCCTCTGCGATATACGAATTGACAACCTTTGCACCTTTAGCGATAAACGTTGACGGATGTGCATAGTTTCTTGAATAAATCTTATTTTCGCCGTCAAATAAGTCAAATTTAGGGTCATTACCGAGAATATCCATATTGGACTGCCAAAGACTGTCAATTGTTCCGACATCTTTCCAATAACCGTCAAATGAGTATGCAAAAAGCTTGTGCTTGTCTTCAAGCATCTTGGGAATTATGTTTTTACCGAAATCGTTACTCGATTCGGGGTCTTCATTATCGGCAATAAGATACTTTTTCAAAAGCTTCCACTTGAAAATGTATATGCCCATAGAAGCCTTAGTGCTTTTAGGCTCTTTGGGTTTTTCTTCGAATTCATATACTCTTCCGTCGGGTTTGGTGTTCATAATACCAAATCGACTTGCCTCTTCAATGGGCACATCAAAAACGCCTATCGTGCAGTCAGCCTTCTTTTTCTTGTGCATTTGAAGCATCTTTGAATAGTCCATTTTATAAATATGGTCTCCCGAAAGAATAAGCACGTTGTCGGGGTCATATCTCTCGAGGAAAGAAATATTTTGGAAAATAGCATTAGCCGTTCCTTTATACCATTCCGAGCTTTCACTCTTTGTGTAAGGCGAAAGAACGTGAATACCGCCGTTTGTGCTGTTTAACCCCCAAGGCATACCGTTGCCGATATATTCATTCAGCTGGAGAGGTTGATACTGCGTAAGAATACCTACGGTATCTATTCCCGAATTAACACAGTTAGATAACGGAAAGTCAATAAGCCTGTACTTACCGCCAAAAGGAACAGCAGGTTTTGCTGTATTCTCGGTCAGAACCACAAGTCTGCTTCCTTGACCTCCCGCCAAAATCATGGCTACACAATCTTTTTTTCTAAACAACATTAGATTCCCTCCAAACTGTTTTTTTGTTTTTTATAGAAAACTGCTGACATAGCAGGTATTGTAAACTCGGCAGAATAATCACAACCGTGAAAAGGAATATTTTCAGCAGCCGGTCTTTTTAATTTTACCGAAGAACCGCCGTATTTTATATTATCTGTTGAAAGTATAGGTCTGTATACTCCCTTTTCCGGCAATCCGATTCTGTAGTTATAACGTGTAACAGGACAGAAATTAAATATGCAAATAATCTCCTCGCCTTTTTTGTTTATACGGCGAAAAGCAATAACGCTTTGAGACGAATCATCTGCAGAAATCCATTTCATACCGTTCCAATCGGAATCATTTTCCCAGAATTGAGAATTATTATAATAGAATTTATTTAAGTCTCTAACCGTAGTATGAAGCATTTTATGTTTATCATACTCAAGCAAAAACCAATCAAGCTGCTGTTTGTAATTCCATTCGATAAACTGACCGAATTCATTCCCCATAAACAAAAGCTTTTTTCCGGGATGAGCTATCATATAAGCATATAATAATCTAAGATTATCAAATTTTGAATCATAGTCTCCCGGCATTTTTTCAATCATAGATTTTTTCAAGTGTACAACTTCGTCGTGGGAAAACGGCAAAATAAAGTTTTCCGAAAAGGCGTATGTAAGAGAAAAGGTTAAACGGTTATGGTCGCCTTTTCTGAACAGAGGGTCATTTGACATATATGATAATATATCGTTCATCCAACCCATATTCCATTTATAGTTAAAACCGAGACCGCCAAGATAGGGGGGCTTTGTAACCATTGGAAAGGCTGTGGATTCTTCGGCGATCATAAGCACCGAACTGTTTTCTCTGAAAGCACATTCATTGAGCTTTTGCAAAAAGTTTATTGCGTCGAGATTGTAATTTCCCCCGAATTTATTGGGAACGTAATCGTCTCTCGCATAATCCAAATAAAGCATAGAGGCTACGGCATCTACCCTGATACCGTCAATGTGATATTCTCTTATCCAAAAGAGCGCGCTTGAAAGAAGAAAAGACCTTACCTCATTTCTCGAATAGTCAAATATCCTCGTGTTCCATTCCGGGTGTTCATTCATTTTTGGGTCTCTTACTTCATAGCAGTATGTACCGTCATACTCGTATAAACCGTATGAGTCTTTTGGAAAATGAGCAGGTACCCAGTCAAGAATAACTCCTATACCGTTTGTATGGCATTTGTTTACAAATTCCATAAATAGCTTAGGTTCACCGTATCTGAAGGTCGGGGCAAAATATCCCGTAACCTGATAACCCCAAGATGGAGGAAAGGGATGCTCAGTTATAGGCAAAAGCTCAATATGAGTATATCCCATTTCTTTAACGTAAGGTATAAGACGGTCTGCAATTTCAGAATAGTTATAAAGACTACCGTCTTCTTTAAGCCGCCACGAGCCTAAATGCACCTCATAGATATTAACAGGTCTTTCAAGTACGTTTTGTTTTTTCTTTTTTGTTCTGTACGCCGAGTCCTTCCACGCAAATCCCGTGTAATCATATATAACGCTTGAAGTATCGGGCAGTTCTGCAAATTTAAAGGCATAAGGGTCTATTTTGTATTCAAAAGAACCGTTACACTGACCCACATAAAACTTGTATTTATCTCCACTCTTGGCATACTCGGAAAAAGCCTCCCAGACACCGTGAAGATTTTTG
>JAFQOB010000099.1 GCA_017395725.1 Clostridia bacterium | reverse complement strand
TTTAGCGATAAAGCCCTTGAAATCGGGTCTTGTCATCTTAATAAAACCGTCAATGGTAGGAACCATATCGGGCATTTCGTGCTTTTCTTCCAAGGATGCGGGCATTTCAAATGATGCTTCACGGCTTTCAACAGGGTTGATAACGTATTTCTTTATGCTTTCAAGCTCACAGTCCGATACGTTTCCTGAAAGAATGTAAATCTTTGCAGTTTTTACGATAGGTCTGTCACCCTGTGTAAGAATCTGGATACACTGGGAACAAGAGTCTGCACGCTGGTCAAACTGTCCCGGCAAATATTCTACCGCAAAAAGCTTATCTTCTTTGCCGTACTCAATATTTTCCGTAGCTACGTCTGTCTGGGGCTCAGAGAAAATAGTATATTTTGCTTTCTCAAAAATCTCTTCGCTGATACCCTCAACGTAATATCTGTTGATGAGTCTGACATTTTCAAGTCCGCCTATCATCAAATTTTCGCGAAGATCTCTCTTCACGCCTTCCGCTTCAATACGGTTGTCCTGTTTTCTTTCAACAAAAACTCTGAAAACGCTCATATTAATTCTCCCTCGGTCATTCCGTCTTTTTCGTTATATTTTCTCAAAACGACACTCTTAAGCATTCCGCTTAAAGCTTCGTCGTTTCTAACTTTTACATAGATAAAATTACTTGTATGTCCGTACCACCAGCCGTCTTTTTCGGTTTCAAACAGTACGTCAAGAATCGTTTGTTTTTCAATAAAGCCTTCGATACACCGTTTTTTCATTCGGTCAGCGACCTGTTGAAGCTCTGCGTGTCTTTTGCTCTTTACGTCATTATTCAACTGCTCTTTCATTTTTGCCGCTTCCGTATCGGGTCTTATTGAATATGAAAAAATGTGGCTGTTTAGTATTTCAAGTGAATCTACAAACTTCATCGTATTATTATGGTCATCTTCCGTTTCACCGGGAAATCCTACGATAAAGTCTGACCCAAACGTTACGTTCGGTATTTTTTCTCTCATATAGCTAACGCACTCGGATACCATTTTTGTATTGTACCGACGCTTCATAGCGTTAAGTGTCCTGTCCGTTCCGCTTTGAAGAGACAAATGGTAATGAGGCATAGGCTTTTTCAATACTGACAGTCTATCTATAATGTGCTTTTTTAGATAAGCAGGTTCAAGAGACCCCAGTCTTATTCGCTCAAGTCCCTCGACGTTTTCAAGTCTCTCAAGCAAATCTATAAGACTGTAATTATTTCCCTCGCCGTAAGCAGCCGTCTCTATACCCACAAGAACAATTTCGCGGTAACCGTTTGCAACGATATTCTTTACTTCTTCCAATACCTCTTCAATAGGCTTTGAGCGTACTCTGCCCCTCGCTTTAGGTATAATGCAGTATGAACACTTGTTGTTGCAACCGTCTTCTATTTTCAAAAATGCTCTTGTTCTGTCCTGTGTAGTTGCTTCCATTGCCTCAAATTCGGCTGTAAACGGGTCACCTGTATTTATCTCGGGATTATCATTTTTTTCACCGTTTACAAGCTTAACAGCCCTCTCGACAATAGCCATTTTGTCGGTGGTTCCCCCTACGTAATCAACGCCGGCTATTGCCGCAGTTTCTTTGGTGAATATCTGAGAATGACACCCGCAAACAAGAATTTTTGCATCTGGGTTATTCTTGATAGCACGTCTGATAATCTGCCTTGATTTGCGGTCGCTTTCAGCTGTTACCGTGCAAGTGTTTATTATATAAACGTCACACTTATCGGAAAAGTCCCGTATTTCAAAACCGCACTCTGCAAGCTTGTCCATAATAGCTTCGCTTTCGTAAAGGTTTACACGGCACCCTAACGTATATATCGAAGCTTTATATCTTTTGTCCATCTATATCTCCGTAAATATACTTAATCAATATATTTTAACATTTTTT
>JAFQOB010000098.1 GCA_017395725.1 Clostridia bacterium | reverse complement strand
TGCTCTACCAACTGAGCTACAGAGGCAAATTTTTTGCCGCATATGGCGACCTGGATGGGACTCGAACCCACGACCTCTAGCGTGACAGGCTAGCGTTCTAACCAACTGAACTACCAGGCCATTGGTGGGAACAATAGGGCTCGAACCTATGACCCTCTGCTTGTAAGGCAGATGCTCTCCCAGCTGAGCTATGCTCCCATCTATGCGGCGAGGATTATTATAACATAGTGCCTTTTATTTGTCAACACCTTTTTTTAATTTTTTTAAACTTTTTTTCTTTTCGTTTTTTTATCCAAAAATCCACTCTCTTTCTGCCTTTTTTCTTACATATTGTTAACTATACCTCCACTTTTTTTGAATTTTACTCTTGTATTATTCTGAAAAATTATGTATAATATTAGAATAATGCTATATTTTGGAGTAATCTTATGATCGTCATTGGATTAACCGGCGGAAGCGGTGTCGGTAAAGGCTGTGTCTGCCAAGAGTTTCTAAAATACAATATCAATTCTATCGACACTGACAAAACCTCACGTCAGGTCTGCGACAAGGGTAAACCTTGTCTTAACGAGCTTGTCTCTCAATTCGGTAACGTCATCTTAAATAATGACGGCACTCTTAACCGCAAACAGCTCGCCTCTATCGCCTTCTCCGACAAAGACAAACACGCCGTTCTAAATAAAATCACTCATCATTATATTCTTAATGAAGTCCGTTCCTGGCTCGAAACACAACGTTCTGCCGGACATATAGCTGCTATAGTTGATGCCCCTCTTCTTTACGAAAGCGGCTTCGACAAAGAATGTAACCTAATCATAGCAGTTACCGCTCCCAGAGAAAGCCGTATACAAAGGCTGCTTGTTCGCGACAATATCCCTCTTGAAGCCATTGAGCTTCGCCTCAGCAAACAAGGAAACGACAGCTTCTATACGGACAAAGCAAATTTCGTAATACACAATAACGGTTCTCTTGACGATATAGCGGAGCAAGTTAAAATAATATATAATCAACTTTTTTCAGTAAACAATATGGAGTAACACGTAATGATAGCAAAACTACAGCAACTCGAAGAAAAATACGAAAACATACTTTCCGAGCTTGAAAAGCCCGAAACTGTAACAAATCAGGAAGAGTATAAAAAGCTTATGCGCGAACATAAAACCCTTACCCCTATCGTTGAAAAGTTCCGCGAATACAAAAAAGCCGAGTCCGCCGTTCTTGAAAGCGAAGAAATGATGAAAGAACAGCTTGACCCCGACTTTAAGGCACTTTGCGAAGAAGAATACAAGCAAGGTAAGCTCGATATGCAAAAATGCACCGACGAGCTTAAAATCCTTCTTCTTCCCCGCGACCCAGACGACGACAAAAACGTTATCGTTGAAATCAGAGCAGGTGCGGGCGGTGAAGAGGCAGCCCTCTTCGCAGGTGTTCTCTACCGTATGTATTCTATGTACGCCGAAAGTGCGGGATATAAAACCGAAGTAATAAGCTCAAACGAAACAGGACTTGGCGGTTTCAGAGAAATATCCTTTATGGTCGAGGGCGAGGGCGCATTCAGCAAACTTAAATTTGAAAGCGGCGTTCACCGTGTTCAGCGTGTTCCCGAAACTGAAACCTCGGGCAGAATTCACACCTCAACCGTTACTGTCGCAGTTCTTCCCGAAGCGGAAGACGTTGAAATTGAAATCAACCCTGCCGACCTTAAAATCGAATCCTGTAAAAGCAGCGGTGCGGGCGGTCAGCACATAAACAAAACCGAATCTGCCGTAAGACTTACGCACCTTCCTACCGGTATCGTTATCGAGTGTCAGGAAGAGCGTTCACAGTTTAAAAACAAAGATAAGGCTATGAAGCTTCTCCGAACAAAGCTATTTGATATGAAGCAAACCGAACAGAACGAAAAAATTGCCTCTGCAAGAAAGAGTATGGTCGGTACGGGCGACAGAAGCGAAAAAATACGTACCTACAACTATCCTCAAGGCAGAATTACCGACCACAGAATCGGTATGTCCGTCTTCTCCTTTGAAAACTTCCTTAACGGAAACATCGGCGAAATGATAGACGCTCTTATCACTGCCGACACTGCAGAAAGACTTAAAAACGCTTAAAAAGGGTAAATATATGCAAACACTTTTAATCACTTCCCCCACACAAAGCAATATTGCTAAAGCGGCGGATATAATATCAAACGGCGGTCTTGTCGTAATGCCCACTGAAACCGTATACGGTCTCGGTGCAAACGCCCTTGATAAAAATGCCGTTACAAACGTATATAAAGCCAAGGGCAGACCTATGGACAATCCCCTTATCGTTCATCTTGCAAAGCCTGAAGATGCGGAAACTTATGCACACACAAACGAAACCTTTTACAAGCTTGCAGAACGCTTTATGCCGGGGCCGTTAACTGTTATTCTTCCCAAAAAAGATATAATCCCCTATGAAGTCACCTGCGGTCTTGATACGGTCGCTATTCGCGTTCCCTCAAACCAAATCGCACACAAGCTTATCGAACTGTCGGGCTGTCCCATTGCCGCCCCCTCGGCTAACCTTTCCGGCAAACCAAGCCCTACCTCCTTCGAGCATGTTTTGGAAGATATGAACGGCAGAGTTGACGCCATTATTGACGGCGGTAAATGCGACGTCGGCGTTGAATCAACGGTCATTATACTAAAAGGAAACAGCGCCGAGATTCTTCGGCCGGGACTCGTTACATACGAGGACCTTGTGGAAATAATCCCCGATATAACCATAAATGAAGCTGTCAAAAATCAATGCACAACGGCAAAACCCGCAAGTCCCGGTATGAAATACAGGCACTACGCGCCTACCTCTCCCGTCTTTCTTATTGACGGAAGAAATGAAGATATTATTCAGTTTTTCAAAACCAAGCAGCAAACGGAAAACTGCGGTATCCTCTGCTTTGACGAGGACGCAAAACAGCTTTCTGCAAACAAGCTTTTGACCTTTGGCGGTCACTATGACGAACAAAAACAAGCCCACGAGCTTTTTGATATGCTGAGAAAATTTGACTCTATGTCAGTCGATAAAATATATGCCCGGCTCCCCTCGGATAAGGGTGTGGGACTTGCCGTATATAACAGGCTTATACGCGCGGCGGGCTTCACTATTATTAACGTAAATAAAACACAGGAGTAAAAAATATGGCGAGAAAGAAAAAGAGCGCATCAATAATCGAAGAAGAGCTCCCGGAGGCAATACCGGTTATTCAACCCATAACGGAAACAATTGAAAAAAACTATATGCCCTATGCAATGAGCGTTATCATTTCGAGAGCTATCCCCGAAATCGACGGTTTTAAGCCCTCTCACCGTAAATTGCTTTACACTATGTATAAAATGGGGCTTATGACGGGTGCCAGAACAAAAAGTGCAAACATCGTCGGTCAGACTATGAAGCTTAACCCTCACGGCGATGCTTCCATATACGAAACTATGGTTAGACTTACCAAGGGTAACGAGGCTCTTCTCCACCCCTTTGTTGACTCAAAAGGTTCCTTCGGTAAGCATTACAGTCGAGATATGGCTTATGCGGCGGCACGTTATACCGAGGCGAAGCTCGACCCTATATGCTCGGAAATATTTAGAGGTATAGACAAAAATGCAGTCGAGTTTGTTCCCAACTATGACAACTCTATGACCGAGCCGACATTACTTCCTACGGCATTTCCTAACGTTCTTGTTTCACCCAACATGGGCGTTGCCGTCGGTATGGCAAGTTCTATCTGCTCGTTTAACCTTAACGAAATATGCGACGGTACTATCCAGCTTTTGAAGAATCCCAAGACGGATATTGAAAAAATGCTCGATATCGTCAGAGCTCCCGACTTCCCTTGCGGTGCTTCTCTTATATACAACAGAGAGCAAATGAAAGAAATTTTTGAAACGGGTTCGGGCAGCGTTAAGCTCCGTGCAAGATACACCTACGACAAAGAAGCTAACTGTATCGACGTTATTGAAATCCCCTACTCCACTTCCATAGAAGCTATTATGAAGCGTATGACCGACCTTGTAAAAGAGGGCAAACTCAAAGAGGTTACCGACTTCAGAGACGAAATCGACCTTCACGGCTTTAAGCTTACTATCGACCTTCGTAGAGGTACCGACCCCGACAAGCTTATGACAAAGCTTTATAAGCTTACCCCCCTTGAAGATAACTTCAGCTGTAACTTTAACGTGCTTGTCGATATGATTCCGCGTCAGATGGGCGTTACGGAAATCCTTACCGAGTGGATAAAGTTCAGAATGGGTTGCGTTAAGCGTGAACTGCAGTACGAACACGACAGAAAAAGCGAAAAGCTTCATCTGCTCCTCGGTCTCGGCAAGATTATTCTTGATATCGACAAGGCTATTCAGATAATCAGAGAAACAAAGAACGAAAAAGACGTTATACCAAACCTTATGGCCGGTTTTGATATTGACGAAATTCAGGCAAACTACATTGCTGATATTAAGCTCCGTAACCTTAACCTCGAATATATCATAAACAGAGTTAAGGAAATTGAATCCTTGCAAAAAGAAATCGCCGAGCTAAAGGACACTATCGAAAATGATTCTAAAGTTAAGGCGGTTATAGCTAAACAGCTCAAAGAAATCAAAGAAAAATTCGGTCAACCGAGAAAAACACAGCTTATTGACGACTATGACGTTTCCGAATATAAAGAAGAGGAATACGTTGAAAACTACAACGTTAAACTCATTCTTACAAGAGACGGCTATTTCAAAAAGATTACTCTTGTTTCTCTTCGCGGCAACGATGAACAGAAACTTAAAGACGGTGACGAAATCAGAACAGAAGAATCGGCAACCAATACCGACGAGCTTATATTCTTCTCCGATAAAGCACAGATGTACAGAGCAAGAGTTAAAGACTTTGACTGCGATAAAGCTTCCTCTCTCGGTGAATATATTCCCGCCAAGCTCGGCTTTGACGAGGGCGAAAAGGTTGTCTTTATGAAGGTTCTCAACGAATATAAAGAAGACCATAAGTTTGTATTTATATTTGAAAACGGTAAAGGCGTAAAGGTGCCTGTTAAGGCATACGAAACGAAGTCTTTCCGCAAAAAGCTTACCGGCGCATATTCGTCTGCGTCTCCTATCGTCAGTGTATTCTACGAAGAACAGCCCTTTGAGCTTCTTATGATTGCCGACAACAATAAAGCAATTGTTATTAATACGAAGCTTATTACCGAAAAGACGACACGTTCTTCTCAGGGTACGGCATTGTTTAAGATAAAACCAAAACAAAAAATAGTTAATGCTCTCTGCGACTTCGAGGAAAAATACCCTGCCGCTAAAGGCTGCAGAAAAATTAAAGTTCCCGCAACCGGCTCGTCATTGGATTAAAAAATATAATTTAGGGGTTGTATATTTGTCAATCTTGTGATATAATCATACTTGACCCCTGTGAGTCATTATCGTTTTTACGTTATACTTATATAAATTGAGGTGAAAGAAATGGAAAACACTAACAAGAAGAAAAAGATGACGAGAGCTGACAAAGATAAGCTCGTTATCAGAATAGTGTCCGGTATTATGGGCGGTCTTATGCTCCTCGGCGTGTTCGCTATGATTTTCAATCTTATCGGCTATTTTTAATCTATAATAACAGCATAAAAACCACTCTGTTTTTTGAGTGGTTTTTTGTTTTGAAAACATTCCTTTTTCAGTATTAAAGAGAGGTTGTCTTTATGTTATTTCCCCTTGACTTTTTTTCGGCAAAATGGTACAATTTTAGGGATAATTTTTTTATTGAAAAACACCTGAAGAAACGAGGTTTATTATAATGAGTTTTCAGCTTCCAAAATACACACACCCCGATTTTAATTTACCCGAATTTAAAAACGCGCCCGATGTTATTTTTGAAATAGCTGAGGCTGACGGTGTAGCTCCAGAGGGCTTCCACAGCACCTCTATGTACCCTGAATATTTCAAAATTAACGGTAAGTGGACCCTTGCAGAAGACAGCCGTATGGACTCCAGTGTCGTTATAGGCGACGACGGTGTTCTCTCCGTTGTTGAAAACCGCAACATCAAAAAGGGCGACAAGGTTATTCTCGGCAGAACAGAAAAGGGCGAAGAGGGTATCTTCGTTCATACCAACGGCTTCGTTGACGAATCGGCAAACTCCAACGACGATAAATTCGTATTCCGTCAGGGCAGAAGCAGAGAAACCTCTTACGCAAGAGATTACGACAACCTCTTTGAGCTTCTCAAGCACGAAAAGGAACACGGTAATATCGTTTGGGTTATGGGCCCCGCATTTTCTTTCGACTATGATGCAAGAAGGGCTATGCAGGCACTTGTTGAAAACGGTTACGTTCACGGAGTTATGGCGGGTAATGCTCTCGCTACCCACGACCTCGAGGGTGGTTTGCTCCACACAGCCTTAGGTCAGGATATCTACACTCAGCACTCCGTTCCCAACGGTCACTACAACCATCTTGACGTTATAAACAGGGTAAGAAGAAGCGGTTCTATCCATAAGTTTGTTGAGGATTACGATATAAAAGACGGCATTATGTACGGCTGTGTTAAGCACAACGTTCCCTTTGTCCTTACAGGCTCTATTCGAGATGACGGACCTTTGCCTGAAGTTATCGGTGATGCATACGAGGGCCAAACCGCTATGCGTAATATGGTAAGAAAAAGCACCACCGTTATCTGTCTTGCAACTATGCTTCACACTATTGCAACAGGTAATATGACTCCTTCATTCAGAGTTACCGAAGACGGTACTGTCAGACCCGTTTACCTTTACACTATCGATATTGACGAGTTCGTCGTAAACAAGCTCCTCGACAGAGGCAGTCTTTCCGCTACCACTATGGTAACAAACGTTCAGGACTTTATTACAATTGTGGCAAAAGGCCTCGGTCTTATGTAAGCCGACATTGAGGTAGATACTATGTCAGAAAACAATATAATCAGACTAAGCTCCGAGTGCATCAAATGCCTTTTGAATAAATATATGAACAATCTTCCCTGCGAAATGGGCGAGGAAATAAAGGTTAAGTATTTTCAAAAAGTACTTGAAATTATATCAAAAGCAGATTTTTCCGTAAGTGCACCAGAAATTGTCGCTGAGGTAACCTCTCTCCAAAAAGAAATGTTCGGCAAATCCGAGGATTACACACAACTCAAAAAGTATTATAATGCTCTTATGGACAGTCTTGGAAAAGGTTTATCCGATAATATAGCAAAAGCTGATGACGGTTTCCGCCTCGCTATGAGCTATTCTATGCTCGGTAACTATATCGACTTCGGCGCTATGGACAGCGTAGATGAAAATAAACTCAAGGAAATGCTCAAAACTGCGTCGGATATTAAATTTGACAACGTTGAATATGAAAACCTGAAGGCTGACCTTTCAAAAGCAAAAAGGCTCGTTTTTATTACCGACAACTGCGGTGAGGTTGCCTTGGATAAGCTCTTTATGTCAAAAATTCAAACCGATTACCCCAACCTCGAACTGCAAATTATCGTAAGAGGTGAACCCGTACTCAACGATGCAACTATGGAAGATGCCCTTCAAATCGGACTTGATAAAATTGCAAGGGTTACACCTAACGGTTCAAATATTGCCGGAACCTGCCTTGACAGAATATCTGACGATGCAAAAGATATTATTGATTCGGCAGACGTTATTATTGCAAAAGGTCAGGGCAATTTTGAAACAATGCGCTATTGCCAAAAGAATGTATACTATCTCTTCCTGTGCAAGTGTCAGCTCTTCGCAGACAGACACAACGTGCCGAGATTTACACCTATGCTACTCAACGACATACGAATGAATTGACAGATATAACGTTAAAACTCCCTGTATTTAACACGATACGGGGAGTTTTTTATATGTTTTTTCAAATTGATACTACCAATATCGAAAAAAATTATTGACAAATTAAAGCCGTTGCTGTAGAATGGAAAGCACTACTTTTCTTTTTTCGGGATAAGTAACTAAGCCAAAGGAGTAACACTATGAACATACTGCATATGAAATACGCATACGAGGTTGCAAAAGCCGGTTCCCTCAGTAAAGCCTCCGAAGCATTGCTTGTTGCCGTCCCGAATATAAGCCGTTCCATCAAAGAGCTTGAAACAGGTCTCGGTATTACTATTTTTGACAGAACGGCTAAAGGCATGACTCTTACCCTTGAAGGCGAAGAGTTTATGAACTATGCAAAAAGTATTCTCGGTCAAATAGACGAGGTTGAAAAAATTTACCGCGACAATACAGAAAAAAAGAAAAAGTTTTCTATATCCGTCCCCAGAGCTAACTATATTTCCGAAGCGTTTGTCAACTTCTCAAATACCCTCGGAAAAGAACCGGTAGAAGTCTTTTACAAAGAAACTAACTCCCAAAGAACCATACACAACCTTACTGAAAGGGATTATAAGCTCGGTATAATCCGTTACGCTGAAAACTACGACAAGTATTTTAAGGAAATGATGAAAGAAAAAGACTTGGTGGGCGAAATGGTAACGAAATTCTCATATTCACTGCTTATGAGTGCCGATAACCCCCTTGCAAAAAAAGATAATATAACCTTTAATGACCTTGTTGGATTCATCGAAATTGCATACGCTGACCCTTTCGTTCCCTCGCTCCCTCTTTCAAGAGTAGTAAAAGAGGAGCTTCCCGACAACATAAACAGACGTATATTTATATTTGAAAGGGCAAGTCAGGTTGACCTTCTTTCCAAAAACCACGAAACGTTTATGTGGGTTTCCCCCACCTCCCCTGAAATACTTGAAAGATACAATCTCGTTCAAAAGAAGTGCGTAGATAACACAAGAGTATACAAAGACGTCCTTATTTATAAAAACGGTTACAAGCTGACTAACCTTGACCGCAAGTTCATTGAATCTCTAAACGAAACAAAAAAGAAATATCTGTAAACACTAAAAAGGAATTTGCCAACAACCAACGGCAAGTTCCTTTTTTGCCTCTGTGTATTCTTTATAAAATTTGTACAGACCAAGGAAGATTCCAAAGGTGGAAAACCTTTGGTCGTTTTGGGGGCATGGGGTTCAAAGGGGTGGGGGAATCGAAACGCTCCTTCCCTTTGTGCATTCTTTGCAATACTTTCTTGGCACCAAGAAAGTATGAAAAAAAGAAAAAATA
>JAFQOB010000097.1 GCA_017395725.1 Clostridia bacterium | reverse complement strand
TTTTTCAGCTTCAAAGCCAACACTGTGTAGGGAAGAGGGATTGCCGAAGTGAGTCATTGCCTCGGTTATTTTGTTTATAGCGTTTTCGCAAAGTGGCGTCGTCGCACTGTTGTCAAGATATATCATTTTTATTACTTCTTAAATGAAAAATTATCAAGTATTTTCTGTACTGCTTCAAGGTGGCTGTCGTAGGCTTCTGCTAAAGCAGTGTATGTGAAATAGTATATAGTTCCGCCCTTAACGCAGATTATCTGCATATATTTGTATTCATTGCCGACTAATTTTGCAGTATATTCAATTTTTGCCGCTTCAACCCCGTCAAGAATCGTTTTGCCCTTTTCCGGATATCCCTCTTCAAGCTTAAATTCCTGAAGATTCTCTTCGAGCTCGGTAATGTAGTCCGATACGTATTCGTCAAGCTTCTTGAGTTCTTCAAGGTTGAACTGTGTCATAGAAATATTTGAAAGGTCGTTGGAGCTTACGTAAGCGCTTACCGCACCTGTTGAAAGGTCCTGAACCCAACCTGCAGGGATATATATGTTATAATCAAGCTTGTCACTGCTTTCAAGAACCTTCATTCCATCGGGAGCGTATTCTGTTTTACCGCAGCCGCAGAGCAAGGTTAATGCTAAAACAAACACTAAAGCCAAAGAACAAATTTTTTTCATAATATTTTTCCTTCCTGTAATTTATTTGCCCAAAACCTGAGATGCGGCTGAAAGTATTCCCACTTTACCGCTTTCGTAAGTCAATCCGCCTTGGAAATATGCTATATACGGCTCTTTCATAGGACCGTCTGCAGATAGCTCGATAGATGCTCCCTGAGTAAATGTTCCCGCCGCCATAATAACAGCATCGGAATAGCCCGGCATATCCCAGGGTTCAGGGGTAACGTAAGCATCAACCGGTGAGCCTGCTTGAATACCTTGGCAGAAAGCACATAGCTTGTCCCCGCTGCCCATATGGATAGCTTGGATAATATCATATCTGTCGTCGTTCCATTTTGGGTTGGTGTAATATCCCATTTTTTCAAATATATATGCCGCCAATGCCGCAGTTTTTAAAGCCTGAGCCGTTGTGTGCGGTGCATAGAAGAAGCCCTTGTACATACTTTTCATAGTATTCAAAGTGCAACCCGCTTCGCTTCCTATGCCTACTGACGTAAGTCTGTATGAGATAAGCTCAATAGCCTTTGCGCTTCCCGCAAGATAACCGCCCGTTTCAGCCATACCGCCGCCGGGATTCTTTATAAGCGAGCCCGCGATAACGTCGGCATCGGGTTCGTTTTCTTCAACGAATTCTCCGTAACAGTTGTCGATAAATACGTATGCGTCGGATACTTCCTTAACCGCCTTATATAGCTTGTTCATTTCAGAAACGGGAAGGGTAGGTCTGTCAAGATAACCCTTTGAACGCTGTATATATACGACTTTAATTTTTTCGTTTTTCAGTATTTCAACAGTTTTTTCAATATCTATTTTTCCACCGTCGGTTAACTCTATCTGCTTGTATGTAATACCAAAATCCTTAAGACTTCCGTTGTTTTGACCGTCGTCTTTGATCCCAATAACTTCATCAAGGGTGTCAT
>JAFQOB010000096.1 GCA_017395725.1 Clostridia bacterium | reverse complement strand
GTTTCAGTAAACGGTCAAAATATTTCAAAGGACAGTACTATCGGTAACGGAGAAAATTTGATAAAAATCTCCGGAGGTATCGGAAACGTAAGTCTTTCCTTTGAAACTGAACTTCCCGAAAAATAAAAACCATAGTAAAAAAGTCTCCGTATGGTTAACACTACACAGAGACTTGTTTTTTATAAACTAACATTAAGAAATAAAGCGTTTTCTGTATACGGTACAGGTATAGCCTGTTTTATTTTTAAATACTCTCATAAAATATGTGGGTTCTTTAAAATTCAAAACTTCTGCTATTTCATTTACAGACATTGATGTCGTTAAAAGCAGACGCTTTGCCTCATCAACTTTTTTATTCAAAACATAGTCTGTAAAGGTCATATTTTTATTTAACTGTATTATACGGCTTAAATGAGATCGGCTTATTTTTAACGCAACCGAAACATCGGCTATTGAAAGGTCTTTACGGATATTATTGCTAATATAAAGCTCAAAGTCATCAATAAGATTTCTTTCCTCACATAACAGCCAATGATTTGAACAAATATACTGTACACATAAGTATAATAGGAATGAAAACGCTTCAATTTTTTCCTTTTCTGAAACCTTTATTTTACTAAAAGAATTTTTCAGAGAGTCAACTTCCCTGCTCGTACTTTCATTTAATTCAAAATCACTTATCCAACTCATTATTCTTTCAAATTCATACTTATCCGAAGAATTTGAGCGAATCGGCCCTGTCTTTACATAAGCAACCACATCGCCGTATATAATTATCGGTATAATAATCTCAATAAATCCAAAGTGACATTTATAAATATAAGGTTCTTTTGACTGGCACACCTGGTCTATGGCTTTATTTATACAATTAAGACATTTATATCTCGTCGTAGAGCTCAAATCCTGAACCACGTCACAAAAGTTTTTTTCTTCAAGTTTTGTGGATTTTTCGGGATATTCAATTACAGGCTCAAGACCCAAATCATAAATACATACAGAAATGCCCGTTGCTTTATAAAACTTTTCAAGAACGGATTCAACTTCTTTTTGTGTAATATTTATACCCAAAGACATGAACAGAATCTCCTTTGAATATCAAATAAAAGTCTGCAGTTTAAGAAATTCTCAAATTGCAGACTTTTTGTTATTAAATGGTAATTTCTATTGCTTTACCTTCAGTAACGGAAGCTTTAAGGTCCAATGTTCGCTGATTTTTTGATCCCTTAAAACGGAGCTCAAGACTTCTTTGAGAAAGATCAAACTTTCCGTCTATAAGAATATCGGAATTAGTCAAAAGATCTTTGACATCAGCGTTTGTCTTGGACATCTCATATAATTGTTCAAAGGTATATCCTGAATAAACAATTACATTTTTCTTTAAAGAGTGTACCGCTTTAGCAATCTCAGCGCACGCTCCCGCTTGACAAACAGGCTCGCCACCACTGAGAGTTATTCCTGAAAGTAGGGGATTTTTTCTAAATCTGTCAATTATCTCTCCAACAGTAATCAGTTTTCCACCGTCAAAAGAATGAGTATGAGGATTATGACAACCAACACAATGATGCGGACAACCCTGTGTAAAGACTGTCATTCGGTATCCAGGACCGTCAACAATAGATTCACCTATAATATCAGCAATGCGAAGTTCTTTTTCCGAATCAAACATGTTTAACTCTGTCTCTCTCTTCCGCACGTTTAGCATCATTGAATCTGTCAAGGGTTCCTACGAGATATCCGGTAATTCTGCGGATTCTTTCAAAGGGATGATCTCCCTCTTCTCTTCCGCACTTGGGACATCTGTCATTGATGATACCGTTGTAACCGCATTCGCTGTCTCTGTCTACGGGATGGTTAATAGAACCGTAACCGATACCTGCTTCTTTCATATGACGGATAACTGCTTCAAATGCTTCAAGGTTCTGTGTAGGGTCGCCGTCCATTTCAATATAGGAAATATGTCCTGCATTTGTAAGCGCATGATAAGGAGCTTCGAGGTTGATCTTCTCAAAAGCGGAAATGGGATAATATACGGGAACATGGAAGGAGTTTGTATAATATTCCTTATCAGTAACACCGGGAATAACGCCGAAAAGCTTTTTATCCATTCTTACAAATCTACCTGCAGTACCTTCAGCGGGTGTTCCGAGAAGAGTAAAGTTAAGACCTGTTTCCTGAGAAAGAGCATCAAGCTTATCTCTCATATAAGTAATTATCTTAAGACCGATTTTCTGAGATTCTTCAGATTCACCGTGATGTTTACCTGTAAGAGCTTTAAGAGCTTCAGCAAGACCGATAAAACCAATGGAGAAGGTGCCGTGTTTAAGAACTTCGGCAATTTCATCTTCGGGACCGAGCTTGTCTGAATCTATCCAAATACCCTGACCCATAAGGAAGGGGAAATTCTTAACCTTTTTCTTGCCTTGAATGGAGAATCTGTGACGAAGCTGTTCAACAACAAGATCCATTTTGGAATCAAGATCTTTAATGAACGCATCGTAATCGCCTTTTGCTCTGATAGCAATTCTTGGAAGAGGAATTGTTGTGAAGCTGAGGTTTCCTCTGCCGTAAGTTATCTGTCTGTCTTTATCATAAACGTTACCGATAACTCTTGTACGGCAACCCATATAAGTAGCTTCTGTTTCAGGATGACCGGGCTTGTAGTATTGAGCATTGAAGGGTGCATCAAGGAAGGAGAAGTTGGGGTAAAGTCTTTTTGCACTTACTTTACAAGCAAGTTTAAAGAGATCATAGTTTACATCTTCAGGATTATAGTTTACGCCTTCTTTAACTTTAAAGATATGAATCGGGAATATAGCAGTTTCACCTTCACCGAGACCTGCTTCAGTTGCAAGAAGTACATTTTTAATTACCATTCTACCTTCTACGGAAGTATCTGTACCATAGTTAATGGAGCTGAACGGAACCTGAGCACCTGCTCTTGAATGCATAGTGTTAAGATTATGAACAAGAGCTTCCATTGCTTGGTATGTCTGACGGTCTGTTTCAAGAAGAGCACAGTCGTAAGTGAAATTCATAACCTTTTCAATATCGGCTTCTGAAAGGAATCCGAGTTGAGATTTTATATGATCGTAAGCAACGCTCTTCTTATCGATATCGGGAAGTGTATTTTCAGCTTTAAGTTTTTCATAACCTGCATAAACCTGTTCTTCGTAATCGTTACCTGTAAAGAACTTAAGAGTTTTAACGAGATTATCGCGATAAAGCTTTGCAAAAGTTTTTCTTACACCGATAGCCATACCGAAATCAAAGTTAGGAATACTCTGACCGCCGTGCTGATCGTTCTGATTTGCCTGAATAGCTATACAAGCAAGGGCAGCATAGGTAAGAATGTTACTGGGTTCTCTGAGATAACCGTGACCTGTAAAGAATCCGCCCTTGAAAAGCTTTATGATATCTATCTGACAACAAGTTGTTGTAAGAGTATAGAAATCGAGGTCGTGGATGTGAATATCGCCTGCTTTATGAGCTGCTGATATTTCAGGGTCAATAACGGAGAGAAGATTAAAATACTTCGCACCTTCAGAACCGTACTTAAGCATAGTACCCATTGAAGTATCGCCGTCAATATTTGCGTTTTCACGTTTAAGATCGTTTGCGCTTGCATCTTTAAAAGTGATACCTTCATATATCT
>JAFQOB010000095.1 GCA_017395725.1 Clostridia bacterium | reverse complement strand
TTCGCAACGTCCATAGTACCGGTAAGCTTCTTTTTCAGATTAAGTCTTGTTTTCTCGGCATTTTCACGGCTTCTCTTGTTAACAAGTACTTGGTTTGCAAATCTTTCGGCTTCAATAGGCTTTTCCTTGAAATAAACCTCAAGGTTACGCTTGAGAAATGCAGTCATACTGTCGGCTATAAATACGTTATTTATAGCCTTTTTGGTTTGGTTGGCATAAGAAGTTTGAGTAGAAAAGCTGTTAGAAACCAAAACCAAGCAATCTTCAATATCATTAAAGCTTATCTTCGACTCATTCTTCAGATACTTACCCGAATTTTTTAAGAACTTGTCAACCTCATACAGAAAAGCGTTTTTAACAGCCTTATCGGGAGATCCGCCATGCTCAAGAAAGCTGGAGTTATGATAATATTCAATAGCTTTGTTAGTATTGGAAGCGCAGAAAGCTATTTCAGCCTTCAAATCATAATCCTCTTTATCTTCTCTATCTCTACCTCTGTCCTCGTAGCTCCATAGTACGGGCTGAGTTAACGGATTATCACCTGCAAGCTCAACAACGTAATCGGAAATGCCGTTTTCATAAATAAATTCGTAGGTTTCAAATTTTCCGTTTTCATTTTCATATTTAAGCTCAAATTTAATCCCCGCATTTACAACCGACTGTTTTTTCAACATCTCGGTAAAGAATTCAAGAGGGATATTGATATCGGTAAATACCTCAAGGTCGGGTTTCCATTTTACGATAGTGCCGTGCTTTTTATCCTTCTTTTCCATTTCCCTAACAGTAAACTTACCGCTGGGCTTACCCTTTTTGAAGTTCATTTCGGAAACTTCGTTTCCTTTAAAAGAACGTACCTTCATATATTCTGAAGAATACTGTGTAGCACAAGCGCCGAGACCGTTTGTACCCAAAGAATATTTATATGCTCCGTCGGCGTTGTTAAGGTATTTACCGCCGGAATACAAATCGTTATAAACCAAGTCCCAGTTATATCTCTTTTCTTTTTCGTTATAACCCAAGGGAACGCCTCTGCCAAAGTCCTCTATTTCGATTGAATGGTCGGCAAAAACAGTAATGATAATCTTATCACCATAACCCTCTCTCGCTTCGTCGACAGAGTTTGACAATATTTCAAATACAGAATGTTCACAGCCCTCAAGCCCATCAGAACCAAAAATAACCGCAGGCTTTAGTCTTACACGGTCAGCACCTTTAAGACTGGATATACTGTTATCATCATAAATTACTTTCTTTTCTGCCATTTATAACCTCCGAATCGCCTTTAATGAGCGAATATCAAACAATCTTATTAAAATATTATATTATTTTTTTGATATTTTGTCAAGACCTACTTGTTTTAGAAAAAGCGTATGGTATAATATGTATAGCTCGATTCAGAAAGGACAACCGTTATATGTTAAAGACAATGATAAAAGTCGTCAAGGACGCTTCGCAAATAATGCTTGACGCACAAAATATAACTGATAATACCGTAAAAAAGGGAGACAGAAACTTTGTTACTCTTTATGACACAAAGGTTCAGCAATATATTCAGGACGCTATGAAAAATATATACCCCGACATAAGTTTTTTGGGTGAAGAAGAATCTGCCGATTGTAACCCTTATGAAGGCTATTGCTTTATATGCGACCCAATTGACGGAACAGCAAATTTCAGACGTTCATACAAACACAGCGCAATTTCTCTTGCCCTTGCAAAAGACGGTGAAATTATCTGCGGTGTAGTTATAAATCCCTATCAGAAAGAAATCTTCTACGCATCAAAAGGCAAAGGAGCATTTTTAAACGATACAAAAATCAGTGTATCAAACGCATGTCTAAAAGATTCATTTGTCAGCTTCGGAACAGCCCCCTATTATCCCGAACTTATAGACAAAACAATGAAAATGATAGCAAAAATTATGCCCGACTGCGAGGATATAAGAAGAACGGGAAGCGCTGCGTTAGACCTCTGTTATCTTGCTTGCGGAAGACACGATATGTTTTTTGAGCTTAACCTATTTCCTTGGGATTATGCCGCTGCAAGTATTATTATTGAGGAAGCGGGCGGAATTATAACCGACAGAAACGGAAACAAACCTTCCCTACACAAGAGAAGCGAAATCTATGCAGGAAACAAAAGCGTATATAAAGAGTTTTTTGACAAAAACTACTTTATATGAACGTAAAAAACAATCCTTTAAAATATAAAAATTACTTTTCATACCTATATGCCGGTGCAAAGAAAACAACGGTAGTCCACAAAGTAAAAAGCATCTACAGTTTTCTTAGAAAATACATTCTTGTGGGAAGAATATTCAGATATTTGCGAATATTTTTTATTTGGATACAGACAGGAGCATATTTTTTAATATTTTCTACCGCTTTGTTTATTTTAATTCCTTTGATAGCAATTTCTATTCTCGGCTTCTTTTTATATACTATATCAATGCACAAGAAGTATAATAATTATTTTTCAAAAATAATAAATAATAAAACTGTTTGTATTTCATTTAAGCAAAATGAAAACCTAATATCCGAGAAATGTTCAAATGCAGATATAGTATTATACGTTATAACTGACCCTTTCACCCAACTCACAGAATGTGTCAGAAAAATCGATTCAAGCACATTTTATATAAGTATGAGTTATTTTTACTCTATGAAAAAGCATATACTTGATAAAAACCAAACGAAAGTTGTTTACAATCAAGACGAGGTGATTAGTTGAAAAAAATATTATTTTTCTTTTTCTGTGCTTTGCTATTACTTTCCGGCACAGCATGTAAAAAACAAAATTTACAAAACACTAATCAAACTCCATTACCCGAAGAAACTAACTTAGACAAGGGGGACGAGCCTGTTTGTGAAATTATAAACTATAGGAATATAAAAGCTATGTGGCTTTCACAGTTTGACTTGCAAAATATATATACAAACTTGGGGAAACAAAGGGCAGAAAACGATTTTAAAACTAAGATTTCAACAATTCTTGACAACGTAAAAGAAAATGGATTTAATACAGTTTTTTTACAGGTACGCCCCTATGCAGACAGCTTTTATCCATCGTCTTACTATCCTCCGTCAAAATACGTAACCGGAAGTTATTCAAACAGTTTCAGCTATGACCCCATAAAAATAATCATTGATGAAGCGCATAAAAGAGGCCTCTCAATACACGCCTGGATAAATCCACTCAGAGCAATGAACGCCGATGAAATTAAGGAAATAGACGAAAGCTTTATTATAAAAAAGTGGTATAAAGACAATAACGGAACTTTTTTAGTTTTATTTAACGGCAGATATTATTTGAATCCGGCATATT
>JAFQOB010000094.1 GCA_017395725.1 Clostridia bacterium | reverse complement strand
TTTATTATTTTAGTAATATCATCCTTAAGAATATATGATTTTTCTACTCTTTTGCCGGTAGAAATCTCATAATCATAATACTCAAATTTGTAGTGCGACAAATCTTCATTCTCCAATGCTTTATTGTATTTGTCTACATTATCTTCATGAGTATAAACAAATTCTGTATAACCTCTGGAATTTACACAAATTAAATCGTTTTTCTCGTAATATACACTGTATTTACCATATTTTTCAAGCAATAATAATGGAAAGATCTCTTTTTCTGCATATACCACATCTGATATTCCGTAATTTAAACTAACAAATGGATTGAGTGTAATTCTCTCGTATTTTTCTCCTCTAAATTCCACTGTTTCGGGATACTCTTCGTCAAATATCACTTGCTTATTTTTAATTTCATCAAGCATATCGCACGAACAAAGAGACAGCAAACACACAACAAATAAGCTAAGCACAAATATTCTTTTCAAATTATTTTTCATACTGCCCCTCTTTTTTTTCAATAATATTCCTCGGTTGAAGCAAAAGGTTTACCGTATGCTTTCGCATAAGCTGTATCAAAATCTGCCATTGCAAAAAGCTTGGATATAACCTCTGAATCTCCTTCACTAAACTCTTTGATTACGTCTGATTCATCTACAAACACTCGTATTCCGTATTTATTATTCACACCGTCTTTATATAACTGTATACCGTCATACTCAACAAGAAAATTTTCACTATCACAAGCATCAAGATGCAAAAACTCAACACCGGCATAGTCAAAGTCTTTTACTTCCTTGCCGACAACGTTATTAAGCGTGTTTTTTATAACCCCGGTAGTCTTTTCATCAAGAACATAATACTCGGTAAATACCTGCTGTTTTTTTTCGTCAACAACATATTTATAGCTTCTGTAACGGTCAAGCTTTCCGTTTTTTAATATATCTGCATAGTGCTCATACTTATCTAAAGTACAATAATACGTATCGCCCATGCGAATCAGATCTTTATCTGCTGCATAATAAGCAGATCTTCCAAAGTCCTGTATCAAAAGCAACGGAATTTCCTTTTCTGCAACATAGCAGTGCTTTGATTCGTCAAAAGCAATATTTCTTTCATAAGTATTCGACAGAACCTTATATTGCTTTCCATTGAATTCCAAAACTTGATTTTCCACATCAATATAGTCAATTCTTTGTTCTTTTAATTCATCAATAAGGTCGCATGAACACAGTGCAGTTAATGCTAAAGCAACAATACATACAAGCAAAAATTTTTTTATAATTTTTTTCATATAATACCTCCTTATTCGAGGTTAAGTTTCTTTTTCATTATAGTATGGGTTATCAGGAAATATATTAAGCCCATAATTGCTACACCCACAAACATTATTAAGAAGAACAAATGTCCGCTAACGTAAGGGTGACTTTCCACAAACAGTCCTAACTTATCCATTATATTAATAAACCAGTTCTGATAGCTAACTACACTCATAAAAACAATAAATACAGTGCCTATCACCTGTGTTATGAAGTAATAGATAAAATATACTCCTATAGCAAGCATAACGCGGTTTTTGTTCGAAAGCTGACCGATTGTAATACATGAATAAAACAATAATATTGACGTAAACATTGCAGCTACAACCGTAATAATAGCTTCAATCATATAAAGCCAGAACTGCCAGCCGATCTGTTCTTCGCCTCTTCCTAAAATCCAGAATCCAGCTTTAAACAATTCAACCGTAAATTCACCGGCTGTCGCTATACAAACAGCCAACACAATAGCAATAAAACTTGCTATAAGTACCGCTACACCGGTCGTCACCTTAACCCATATATGCTGAGCATTAGTTACAGGAAGCGTAAATGACAGATAGCCTTCGTGGGTAAACATATTTTTGTAAAAACGCGTTATAACGTTTACGTAAGAAAGTACTAAACATACTACGCAAGATATAACAAGGGCTATAATTGACGATCTGCCAACTATCATAAAAGACGTAGATTCATTTTCAAAGAAATATACAAAACGTGTTAATGCGGCTACGCCAAGCATAATAAGATGCATAGGCAAAAGCGCTCTCATATATGCAATAAATTCATGTTTAAAAAGCTTCTTTACCATTTGAATACCTCCCTGAACAATTCGTCAACACTCATGTTGTTTTCCTCTCTTATCTCGTCTACCGATTTCTGTAAAGCTATATTTCCGTGATTTATAAATATAACCTCATCAAGCACCTGTTCTATGTCGGATATAAGGTGGGTTGAAATAATTACCGAGCTTTCGGGATTATAGTTATTTATAATAGTCGAAATAATGTAGTCTCTTGTAGCCGGGTCAACACCTGCTATGGGTTCGTCAAGAACGTACAGCTTTGCATTTCTGCTCATAACAAGAATAAGCGACACCTTTTCTTTGTTACCCTTTGAAAGATTCTTCAGCTTAACTGTGGGGGTTATGCCAAGTCTGTCCAAAAGCTCATAAGCCAGGTTCGGTCTGAAATCTTCATAAAAATCACAGAAATAATCTACTATCTGTTTTACCGTCATCCAATTGTTCAAAAAAGAATTGTCGGGAAGATATGCAACGTCCTTCTTTGACTCAACACCGGGTTTGCTTCCGTTTACGTATATTTCACCGTTATTGGGGGTCAAAAGTCCGTTTATAAGCTTAATTAACGTCGTTTTTCCCGAGCCGTTAGGACCCAATAATCCTATTATCTTTCCGCTTTCTACGGTTAAGTTTATGCTTCTAAGTGCAACAACTCCGCCGTACATCTTCGTTAAATTTACACATTTCAAAAGTTCACTCATTGCTTCCACTCCTTTATATACGCCTGTACCTGTTCTACGCTTAGTCCAAGACTTTCCATTTCTTCGAAAAACTCTAAAGTCTTCGCCCTCTTCAATTCATCAACAAGTTTAATAGCGCGTTCAATATTATCGTTTACGTACATACCCGAACCACGCATGGGATATATCAGCCCTTGTTCGGTTAAGGTAGTCAATGCCTTTTGTACGGTATTGGGGTTCACCCCCGCCTCAACGGCTATTTCTCTGACCGAGGGAATTCTCTCATTAGGCCCATATTCCCCTTTGGCAATCTTTACACACATCAATTCACAGAGCTGTGGACAAATAGCTCTGTTCTTATCTAAGTTCCATGCCATTTAATCTCTCCTTTCACACCTCACTCACCGCAAGGTGTACTACTGTACTAACACAATAGTACACTATTGTTTTTTATTTGTCAATACCTTTTCTGTAATTTTTTTCTTGTTGTTGTAATTTTTATCCCTTTGTGGTATAATCAAGAAAACAGTTTTTTTACGAAACGGAGCTTATGTATAAATGAATTTAACTTTGCTTTTGAATATAGGAATAATCTTGATATTCTCGGGTGTTTTCTTGCTTCTCCCCTCTCAAAAACACACAAAGAAGTTTGGAATCATACTGCTTATAATCTGTCTTGCCATTGAATTACTTGTATGTAATTTCCACTCTTTTCATTTATTTTTCAGAGACTATGATAAAAAAGAGCTTTCCTTTGATAATGCATCAATTTCAACAGAGAGCCTTGAAAATATAAATAAAACAGCAATCTCTTTTAACGGAATTGATGAGCGTATCGGTACGGTTTTTATTGACTGCACACTTCACGAAACGCGAAAAATGGAAAACGGATATATTTCGGTTAATACCACCGATAAAGTAAACGTTAAAATTGATGCAAAAGATGAGACTTATTCGTCAAGCTACAGATATAATACGGCAAACGGTACAATCATAAGAAATAACAGTTCTTCAAACACTGTAATAATGAATATGTCGGGAAAAGTCAGCGACCTTATTATTACCCTTTCGGCAGATAACGGTGATTATTTTTCCGTAAATTCAATCACAATTAATAAAGCCGTTCCCCTTAATATTTCTTCATTTAGATTTATTCTCATTTTCGGTATTATCTTCGGTACCTTCATTTTGCTTAATTCAAAAGTTCTTCAAAAAGGTATTGATGAAACGCAGTCTGTTTTTGCAAATTCGGTCCTTGTTATTACAACAATATTTCTTATAATTGCAGTTGTCATAACCGTTCTTTACAATATGAATAACGCGGGAATCGCTTTTAACTCGCTTAAACAAACAAGCGGAAACCAAATTTCAAAGGAGCTTGTCGATTCCTTCGAAAAAGGTCAGGTTTCTTTGCTTGACACACCCTCGGAAGAATTACTTGCTATGGAAAATCCTTATGACTGGGGAACAAGAAGCCAAGCCGGTATCAGCTATAAATGGGACCATTTGCTTTACAACGGCAAATACTACTCTTATTACGGCATAGCACCTGTTATTCTGCTTTTCTTGCCCTTCCATTTGCTTACGGGATTCTATTTCCCCACGCCCGAAGCCGTAATGCTTTTCGGTATGGTAGGAATTACGTTTCTTTCGCTTCTTTATTATGAATTTGTAAAGAAATTCTTTAAGAAGCTTCCCCTTTCCATTGCTTTGTCTTCCCTTATAGTTCTGCAAACCTCAAGCTCAGTTTGGTATTGCTTTGCTTCTCCGCTGTTTTATGAAATTGCACAAAGTTCAGGATTTGCTTTTACTTGCGCGGGATTCTATTTCCTTATTAAATCCAACGTTATCTCCGGGGGAAGAATATTCAAAAGGCATCTGATTTTGTCATCATTCTGCCTTTCTTGTGCGGTTCTTTGCCGCCCCACACTTGCAGTCTACTGTATCGCGGCACTGTTATTTATCGGTGCAGGCTTCTTTAAAAACAGAGCTTATGCAAAAGAAACAAACAAAAGCATTGCAAAATCAACAGTAGCCTATCTCGCCTCGGCATTGTCCTGTTTTGTTGTTATAGGCGGCATACAAATGTTATACAACTACGCCCGTTTCGGCAATTTCTTCGATTTCGGTATACAATACTCGCTCACTATAAACGATTTTACAAGGGCTGAATACCATACCGATTTCGTAACTATAGGCTTTTGGAACTATTTGTTTGCTTCGCCTGTTATCAAGCCCGAATTCCCCTTTATTTTCTCAAACTTTTCAACCCTTGATGCAAATGGTTATTACTTTATCGCAAACAGAAATGCCGTCGGTATTTTCTACAAAGCGCTGCCTTCACTGGCGTTGTTCCTATCCCCCTTTGCATTTAAGGCTGCCGACAAAAAGAAACGTCTCATTCCCTCCCTTCTCGTTCTCGCTGTATGCATAATCTGTCCCTTAGTTATCATCTTCTCAATTTGGGAAAGCGGTTACGGCGTCAGATATGCCGCAGACTTTGCTTGGCAGATGATTCTCGGCGGAATGATCGTTATTTATTATCTCTTCTTTAAATTTAAGCTGAATAATAATAGTTTCGCTAACCGTTTTATTACTGTATTTTTCGTTTATTCAGCGTTAGTTTCGCTGTTTATAAACAGCGCACTTATGTACGACTATCTTAATAAAACGGGATATCTTGAAGCCGGATTTTTATCCTTTGAACGATTGTTTGAATTTTGGCTGTAAAAAAGTTGACAATTATTCTAATCCATATTATAATTGTATTATTAAGTTTTATTTTATTTTTTTAGGAGAATCTTTTTATGATATTTTTAGGTCTCGACGTCGGAAGCAGCGGTTGTAAATGCGTTGCCTTTTCCGAAGATGGTAAGTTCCTCTACAAATGCTATAAGGAGTACACAACACGTGCGGGTCAGGCTGATATGAACCCCAATGAAATGTTTGCTTCTGTTCTTGAAGTTATTAAGGGTTGTGCCGCAAACATTAAAGCTGACGAGGTTGGCGCTATTTCCATCACCTCTTTCGGTGAATCTTTTGTTCCGGTTGATAAGAACGGTAACGCTCTTTCCGATATTATTATGTATACAGATAAGAGAGGTCTTGCTGAAACAGATCGCCTTATCGAAAAGCTCGGCAAAGATAAAATTATGCAAATTACTTGCGATAAGCCCGATGCTATGTATTCTCTTCCCAAGGTTATTTGGTCTATGGAAAATATCCCCGCAGTAAGAGAAAATATTTGGAAATTCTTGCTTATTGGCGACTATATCGCATTCAAACTCTCGGGCGAAGCAAAAATTAACTACAGTCTCGCTTGTCGTTCACTTACTTTTGACGTTGAAAACCGTTGCATTTCTAAAGAAATTCTTGATGCGGCAGGTCTTTCTCCCGACCTCTTCTCAACTCCTGTTCCCTGTGGAAGCGTTGTCGGCGATATGCTCCCCGTTCTTGCAAAAGAACTCGGTCTCCCCACAACAACTAAAGTCGTTATTTCGGCACATGACCAGGTTGCAGCCGCTCTCGGCGCAGGCGTTCTCCAC
>JAFQOB010000093.1 GCA_017395725.1 Clostridia bacterium | reverse complement strand
GATCCCGAGTCATACGCACTTAACGTATCATGAGCATCGAATCCGAAGGTTACGGGACAGCCTTCTTCTCCCGCTATCTCCCAGAATATATTATTGGGATAGTTTCTGTTCCCTCTTATTCCGAGAAAATTTATTTCAAGTGGGATATTATATTCCGCTGAGGCCTCACAAATTCTTCTCATCTCTCTGCGAAATAATGCCTCTTCGCCTGTATAATTAAACAAATCGGGATGTGCTATATAAGTAAATACACCGCTTCTTATTCCTGCAATAACGCGGTCGGCATATTTTTTCAAATTATCTTCGCTGTCGCTTGGGGTCATAGCGTATACACCGTCAGGGTGCTCCTCATTCAAAAAGTGCTGACCGAGTATCAGATATTCGGCACCGTAGCTAATCGCATTTTTCAGCATCTCATCAAAAAATTCGGGGTAATACTCAAGTTCAAACCCGATTTTTATGTTTATTTTATCGGCATATTTTTCGCGTAACAAATATAATTCTTCAAAATACTCTTTCAACTGTGCCACAGGCAAACGGTATCTTGCTTCAAATCCGTCTCGGCATATATACGGAAAATGCTCGGAAAACCCCATATACTCTATGCCGTTTTCTATTGCCCTTTGTATATATTCCTCGGGTGTACCCTTTGCGTGATTACATCTGAACGTGTGTGTATGATAGTTGTAGTTCATTGTTATCTCCTAAAAAGTGTGTTGAAAAAATTGAAAAATAAATATAATTATTACACTTATTATCGGCAAACATACAGGAATAGAAAGTATACCGCATACTATGTAGGTAGAGCCGGCATACTTATTAATTTTTCTTTTTTTCAATGCTATAGCAAGAATAAGTCCGTATATACTCATAGGAAACAAAACAGTTATTGCAACAATAAATCCAAATATTATTATCAATCCAAGTAATATCTCAAAATTGGTCGGAAACTCCACAAATCCCAACATATGCCAAAAAGACGTCAGTACCGCCATATATATCAATGGATATACGGTCAAACGCTTTGTTTTTAAAACTAATTTATCGTCGTCATACTTTGAAAAACCGTCTCGAATATCTCTAACAACAGACAGAATAACGCACAATAACGTCATTCCTCCCCAGGTAATAACTGCAATTAACCAACCAAAACTTCCCATATAAACCTCACTATTCTATAGTTATTTCTTTTCCCCTTTTCTCGCAAAAGCCAACGTCTGTTTCAATGCACTTTCTTTATCGATACCTGCAAGGCGGAGCTTGTGCGCATATTCAAGATATTCCGCAAACTTTTCGTTAGGGTGTAGTCCCGCCTCAATCAAATCTCTGCCCATTACGTAAGGTCTTGACATATATTCTTTAAATATCGTCAGTCTCTCCGTCAAAAATTCAACGTTCGACACGTGGTTCCAAGAGGATATCTTACCCGAACCGTCCGATGCTGACAAATATATCAATGCCTCGGGGTCTATTGCCTTGTCAAAAAGCTTATTCGTTGACTTTACCGATGACTTGTCAAAAGCAAGTACGTTAGGCTTCATATGATGCTCGGACAAGTTCAATACGTATTCAATTAATTTTGTTTCATTCGTTAGCCTCTTCATAAACGCTTCAACTAAGGGTAATCCCTTGGTCTCGTGGTTATATGAATGTATTACGCCGTTTATAACCTCGGTGCATATCGCCTTGCCAAAATCGTGGGTTATTGCCGACAGCATAAAACCCAGAGGATTCTGTACATTGTCTCTGTACTTTACCGCCTCGTCAAGCACCATCATTGTGTGCACCCAAACGTCGCCCTCAAGGTGAAACAGCGGGTCTTGCTTTATATCTATCAAAGCTTCAAGCTCACCAAACCATACCGATAACTGATTCATCTTACGCAAAACTTCAAAAAATACCGACGGCTTCTCTGCCTTTATCAGAGCCTTTTCAAGCTCTGCCATAACACGCTCTTTTGCAAGATAGCTTAAATCCATTGTCTTGCATAACTCTATGGTCTCTTCGGCTACTTCAAACTCAAATCGTGAAGCAAACTGTGCTCCCCGCAAAACTCGCAACGGGTCTTCAACAAAAGTCTTGTCGTTTATGTGGCGAATAATATGCTTTTCAAGGTCTATTCTTCCGTCAAATTCGTCAACTATCTCCCCTGTAAGCACGTCTTGCATCATAGCATTTACGGTAAAATCACGTCGCATCGCCGCCTTGCGTGTACCTAAAAACGGGTCAACGCATATATCAAAATCGCGGTGTCCTCTGCCTGTCATTTCCTCT
>JAFQOB010000092.1 GCA_017395725.1 Clostridia bacterium | reverse complement strand
GACGGTATCTACTACGATATAAAGAAGTTCAAGGATTACGGCAGACTTTCAAGAATGAATTTTGACGAAAAACAAGCGGGTGCGAGTGTTGAAGTAAACAGCGAAAAGCGTCACCCTGCAGACTTCGCTCTTTGGAAAAAGGCTGACCCCACACATATTATGCAGTGGGAATCTCCTTGGGGTATGGGTTATCCCGGTTGGCACATTGAATGCTCGGCTATGGGACTCAAGTACCTCGGTGAAGAGTTTGACATTCACACAGGCGGTGTTGACCATATTCCGATACACCACGAAAATGAAATCGCACAGACTTGCGGGCTTCTCGGTCACCCTGCGGCTAAATGGTGGATACACGGTGAATTTATGCTTGTTGACGGCGGCAAAATGTCAAAGAGTCTCGGCAACACATATACCCTTGACCAGCTTGAAGAAAAGGGTTACTCACCTATGGTATTCAGATATTTCTGCTTGAATGCTCATTACGGTCAGAAGCTTAACTTCACATTCGACGGTATGGATTCTGCTAAAAAGTCTCTTAAGAATCTTAAGAATCAAATTAAGAAGCACAAGGGGGCTGACGGTGTTGTTTCCGAAGAAGAGCTTGCAAAGCTTCTTAAAGAATTTGAAGATGCTATAAACGACGACCTCAATATTCCTAAGGCTCTCGGTGCTGTATGGAATATGGCAAGATATGAAACAAAGTCAAACGCTATATACGAGCTTATAATCCGTTGCGACTCTATTCTCGGTATTGACCTTGACAAAGAAGAGGTTGAAGAAGAAGCTTCAAATGAGGTTGACAGTGAGCTTGACAAGGAAATCAAAGAGCAGATTGCTCTTCGTCTTGAAGCGAAGAAGGCTAAGAATTATGCAGAGGCAGACAGAATCAGAAATGAACTTGCATCTCGCGGTATTATTCTTACCGATACAAAAGAAGGAACAACATATACCATAAAATAATTATGAAACGAGGTAAACACATGCTGAAAAAATTCGGAATATTTTTTCTTGTGATATTGCTGTGTCTATGCAGTGCGACATCGTGTGTTATCGAAATAGATGATAGAACTGAGGGCGGAGAAACTTCGCCCGAAACGGTTCCTGAAACAGATAGACCTTATGAATATTATCCCCCGATGGCCGATGCGCTCGAGTCCTCTAAGTCTAAGGCTCTAACGGCTTTTGAGCAGATTTTTGCCGGTAAAAACTTCGAGGGACTTGAACTTAGCGTCGTTATCGTTGAAGATGCAGACCATAAATTTTCCGTAAACGGTGACGGAACCTACAGTCGTGCCATAGAGGAATTGAGTGGTCTTATTTCTGAGAGACTTGGGTGTAATCTTACCGTTTTGTCTACTCCGTACGATACTTTTTTAGGTGATGCAAAAAGCTCACTTGATTCGGGGCTTTTTTATGCCGACGTTGTTTGTGTTCCACAAAAAGCTATTGGATATCTTAGAAATCGCAATATGATTGCTGATTTAAATTCGCTTTACGGAGACGTCTTTAGCGCTGAATGTTATAACACAACAGCTACGTCACAGGCGTCGGGAAATAATAAATTATACGGAGTTGTCGGAAACGGTGCCGTTTCTCCCAACGCTTATACTTGTGTATATTTGAATAAGTCCGTATCAGATGCTTACGGATTTACTTCCGAGATATACGAGGCTGTAAACAACGGAACATGGACACTTGACCTTATGCTCAGCTATAGAGGCAAGTGTGCTGAAAACCATTCCGATATTGTATCTGTTGGTGCAGACAGTATGGATTCATTTATAGAAAGTGTGTTCAGCGCTTCGGGAATGAATTATATGACTACTGCTTTAGGTGCGTTGCCTACTGTTGCAAACAACGGTGCAAGACTTGATAACTTGGTGGCAAGATTAAAAGCTGTTACGGCAGATCCTCTTTCGTTTATGGGAACTGAAAATGCTGACGAACTTTTTGCTCAGGAAAAGGTGCTTTTCTACGTAGATACTTTAGGTGTTGCTCCGGAGCTTAACGGTAATTTCACCGTTTTGCCTATGCCTAAGGCGGATGCTGAACAAGAGAAGTATTTTACACCTACAGACGAGAACGCTTACGTTTTCTGCGTATTGACTTCCAATAACCGTACTCAATATGCCGTTGACTTGATTCGTGCATTCAATGAGGCGGGGGATATGCTTCACGACGGCTTGGCAAGAGATTATCTTGACCACGTTTTGAGAAATGAGGAATCCTATAAATACTTGAAAGATATATTAAAGGCTCCCAATTATGATTTTGCCTATATGTACGGCGATTCCTATGCCGGTGTTGCTTCGTCAAGCTACGGCGCATTAAAACAAGCGGTTACTACTAAAAACTCTTTTACCTACTATACGGGAAGACAGACGTATAATTTGAAAAAAGAGCTGAATAATATTTTCTCTTAATAGGGAAATGTAAACAAAATGTTAAATAATTTAAATCCCTTTACAAATTAATGGAAATGTGTTATATTAACAAGGTATGAAATCGTAGACTCGGTTTGCGGACAAAAAAGCGAAAATGCTTTGCTTCACCGACCGCATGGCTTAGTCTTTACGAAATATTTTATGAGGTGAAAGATTATGTTGAAAGAACAGAAATTGCAGATCATCGAAGCTAACAAGCTTCACGACGGAGACACAGGATCCCCTGAGGTTCAGATTGCTATCCTTACAGATAGAATCAACAGCCTTACAGAGCATCTTAAGAAGAACCCTAACGACCACCACTCAAGACGCGGCTTGCTCAAGATGGTTGGACGCAGAAGAAATCTTCTCGGTTATCTCACAAAGAAGGATATCAACCGTTATCGTGCGATTATCGAAAAACTCGGTATCCGTAAATAAAACACGCTTAAATGGGGCAGAATTTTACGGTTCTGCCCTATAAGTTTATACAACAAACATTTATTTTTTAACCAAATGCGGCATAGCGGTTTAGCAATTAAATAGTTGCCCGAATTGTCTTTGGACAGTTATTTAAGTGCTAAAACCTATGACCGTAAATGATGAAAAGAAGAAAAAGAAGAAAAGAAGAATTAAAAACGGAGGAAGAAAATGTTTGAGAATTTTAAGACATTCGAGTATGAATTGTCAGGAAGAAAGCTTGTAATTGAAACAGGCAAAATGGCAGGTCTTGCAAACGGCTCCTGCTTGGTTCGCTTTGGCGACACGGTTATTCTTGCAACCGCAACTGCAAGTGCTAAACCCAGAGACGGCATTGACTTTTTGCCCCTTTCGGTTGATTTTGAAGAAAGACTTTACGCTGTAGGCAGAATCCCCGGCGGTTACCTCAAGAGAGAAGGTAAGCCCTCTGAAAAGGCTATCCTTACATCACGTGTTATCGACAGACCTATCAGACCCTTGTTCCCTAAGGATCTTCGTAACGACGTTAACCTCAGCCTTACCGTTCTTTGTGTTGACAACGACAACAGCCCTGAAATTGCGGGTATGATCGGTGCTTCTATCGCACTTTCTATTTCAGATATTCCTTGGAATGGACCTATCGCAGGTGTGTTCGTTGGTTTGGTTGACGGACAGGTTGTTCTTAACCCCACCGTTGAACAGAGAGAAAAGAGTGACCTCGAGCTTACTGTTGCCGGTAGCTTAAACAAAGTTGTTATGATCGAAGCGGGTGCTAAGGAAGTTAGCGACGATGATATGTACAACGCTATTATGGTTGCTCACGAAGAAATTAAGAATATTTGTAACTTTATCAACTCTATCGTTGCTGAAGTTGGTAAGCCCAAGTTTGATTATCCTTCTTGCGAATTTGACCACGATATGTTTGATAAGGTATTTGACTTCTGCGAGAAGGACGTTATGTTCGCTCTTGATACAGACGATAAGAACGTTCGTGATGAAAGAATGCAGCCTATTACAGACGCTATCGTTGAAAAGTTCAGCGAAGAATATCCCGAAATGCCCGACATTATCGGTGAGCTTATTTATAAGATTCAGAAGAAGATCGTTCGTCGTTGGCTCCTTGAAGACGGCAAACGTGTTGACGGAAGAAGAATGGACCAGATCAGACCCCTTGCTGCTGAAGTTGGCTTGTTCAACAGAACACACGGTAGCGGTATGTTTACTCGTGGACAGACTCAGGTTATGACCGTTGCAACACTCGGTCCTATAGGCGATGCTCAGATGCTCGACGGTATTGATACCGAAGAAACAAAGAGATATATGCACCACTACAATATGCCCGGTTACTCTACAGGTGAGGCTAAGGCGCTTCGCTCTCCCGGTCGTCGTGAGATCGGTCACGGTGCTCTCGCAGAGCGTTCTCTTGTTCCCGTTCTTC